>CBFHAF010000347.1:0-5563 GCA_965653435.1 uncultured Chitinophaga sp. | reverse complement strand
CCCGCTGTCGTCGCGGAACCCGATGCCCTTTTGCAGGCAATAATGATATATTTCGTAGTCCACGCCATCGTCCGCATCACGCTGCCCGATAAAGTCGTCGCTGATCAGCAGCACAGATCTTTTGTAAATCCTTTTATACATATCAATATGCCGCCTGACCACGGCCACCGGCACATCATGCCAGCCTGAGAATGCGGTATGGCCTTCTCCCCATTCGCCGATGCTGCCAATGTCGATATATTCCACCCAGGGTTTGCCATCATATTTTGCAGCAAAAGCTTTGTGGAAATTCTCCAGTTTTTCAAGGAACACAGGATCCCCGTAATCCGGCGCCCAGGCTTTCCCGTCCTGCATCATTGTGCCTCTGGCCCCGGCCTTCTCCACCCATGCGGGTGTGGCATACGGAGGCCCGTTTGTTTCCTTGCAGGTGATACGGAAAGAAATGGTATGGCCCCATGCCGTCCACCTGTCTATAATGGAATCAAGCAGCTCCCAGTTGTAGACGCCCTCTTCCGGTTCAAGATAACTCCAGGCCAGCCTCAGGTAGATATCATTCAATCCGGGGAAATCGGGCAGGGAATCATCTGCCGCCAAACGATCGCCGTAATTGGAAATACTATTATCATAATAATGGATGAACCAGCCCTTATGTGGATTGCTGCATACTTTCGCACTATCCCAGTAAGGCTCCAGGTGAAAGAAGGTGCGGTTCTTATACACTCCTTTCCCTTCCTGTGCCCGGGAATGCAGGCATAAAAAAATTAACAGGGCGGATGCCAGGAAACAACGCATCATTTAATACCCGGGATTTTGCACCATCTTTGAATTGGCGTCCATTTCCGCCTGCGGTATGGGAAACAGGTACTTCCTTACGGGGTTGAACGTGCGCGTTTCGAGCTTGATGTAGTTAACATCATTCACATCGTGTCCATTTCCCACCCAGGTGATGCTGCCGTTCGTAAAGTTCATGGTTCCCCTCCGGCTGCCGTATAAAGGGCCGTTCAGCACCTGTGGCCCGAGGTCCCAGCGCATGATATCCAGGTACCTGAGCCCCTCAAAGGCCAGTTCCACCCTCCGTTCGTTCCGCACCAACGCCCTTGTTAAGGTCGTTGCCCTGATATGGCCGCTCCTTGTTCTGATGGCATTGATATAACCAAGTGCGGCAGCCGTGTTTGTATTGGTTTCCACTGCGGCCTCTGCATATATGAGATACATTTCTGCCAGCCGGATCACCATGATGTCACCGCCAAAATTGGGCGGCCAGCCGCCGGGGCTATCGGCAAGACTGCTGATGTATTTGATAACATTCATGCCTGACCGGGCCGCGGGTTCGTTCCTGTTATAATCAGGATTGGGGCTGCCATCCGGCATGAACTGGTCCAGCGTATTGTAATAGCGCCCCTTCCATAACTGCCCCGGATGCAGCAAAGACATCTCCATCCTGGGATCGCGGTTCTTAAAAGGATCATCGATGTTATAACCGGATGTAGGGTCGGTGATGGGTTTTCCGTTACTGCATTCATAAGCATCCACCATGCTTTTGGTGGCATTAAGGGCAGACCAGCCGCCATCGCCCGCGGGAAGGTTCAGCTGTGTGAGCGATTGTTCGTAATCATTCACGATGTACTGCACATTCAGGATCGCTTCCTTGTTGATCCCCTCGCTTTTTTCCAGGAACAGGTCCCTGTAGTTCGGGAACAGCTCATAACAAGGCATGTCGATTACCGCTTTCGCATCGGCCATGGCAGCCGTATAATTCTCCATTACCAGTTCCAGCCTGGCCCTCAGCGCCAATGCGGCACCCCTGGTAACATGCCCTTTTGAGTCAATCGTGTTCTGAACGGGCAAAGCCCCTTCATTGATAATAGCAGACAGCTCGTCGAGCACGAACTGTTTCACCTTTTCGGCGGGGTCCCTGGGCAGCTCATCCGTGGCGTTGATCACTTTTGTAACCAGCGGCACATCTCCATGCAACATTACTTTCCAGAAATAATCATATGCCCTCAGGAACCTTACTTCACTTTTGTATTGCGCCTTTTTTGCGTCATCCATTGGCACCCTGTCTATATTGGCAAGAAAATTATTGTATTTGCGGATGCGCGTATAAGGGTACCAGTTGACGGACGCAGCAAAGTCTCCCCCGCCATTTTCATCCATAAAATGGAACCAGTCGATCCAGCTGCCCAGCACATGGTAGTTAGACGCTGTTAAGGTTCCGTTGCCCAGAACCTGGAAACCGAAATTTGATTTTTCATAAGCATTATCGCTGGCGCCGTCAAAAAGCACAATGTTCGCATAGGCTTCCCATAAGCGGTAACAGCCATTCAGCGCCAGTGCCGCATCCTGCTCTGTTTTCCAGAAAGTCGCATCTGTCAGCTCGTTCCTCGGTTTCACGTCGAGGAACTTGTTTCCGCAGGAATATATCAGGGTAAGGTTAAGCGCAAGTGTTGCAAATAGTATTTTTTTCATCCTTGTACGTTTTAGAATGTTACGTCAATTCCTGCAGTATAAAATTTAACCTGCGGATACGTGCCGTTGCCTGAACCGGATAGAAGTTCCGGATCGAAGCTGGTGGGGAATTTTGTAAATGTCAGGAGGTTCTGCCCGCCGGCGTATACCCGGGTCCTTGTAATGCCCGCCGGTCTTAACCACGCAGCCGGGAATGTATATCCTACCTGGGCCGTCTTCAAACGCAGGTAGGAAGCGTTTAATACACTAAAAGAGCTCATCACCTGGTTATGTTTTTCGGTGATCAGTATCCTTGGATAGTATCCGGTTTTAACCACTTTTCCGTTTTCGACGATGGTCCTGTCCAGGTGCATGCGGAATGCATTGTTCGGGTCGAATGCCCAGAATGATTCAGCGCCTATCACGCGGCTTACCTTGCTGGCGCCCTGGAAAAAAGCAGACAGGTCGAATCCCTTATACTTCAGGTTTATATTAGCTCCGTAAGTGAGCCTGGGGATGCTATTGCCCAGCACAACCCTGTCGTCTCCGTTGATCTTGCCGTCTTTGTTGCGGTCTTTAAAAATGAGGTCGCCGGCCTTTACGGGCGCTCCGTCCACATGCGGGGAAGCTGAAGCCTCTGCATCTGTCTGGTAAATGCCCGTTACCTCGTAGCCATAATAGGAGCCCCATGGTTCCCCTTCCACATAGATCAGGTCTCCCTTGGAAGGGTTCCTGTACCGCTCTACTTTATTCTCATTGAATGCACCGTTCAGGGACAGGGTATATTGAACATTTCCTATTGCATAATTGTGCTCCAGCAATAACTCGACGCCCTTGTTTCTCATGGCGCCGGCATTTACAACCGGTGCGGGCAATCCGAAGCTCATTGAAACCGGAATGGGAGAAAGGATATCATCTGTGTAACGATTGTAGTAATCGGCGGATACGGATAACAGCCTGTTCCGGAAAAGATCGATATCGAGGCCAAGGTCCAGCTCTGTTGTTTTCTCCCAGCTGATGATCGCGTTGCTGGCAACGGTAGCGGCGGCTCCATCCGCAACAATGCCGCCAAAATTATAGTTCTGTCCTAATTTTATCCTTTGGAAATAATTGTAATCGCCGATATTGTTATTTCCCAGCTGCCCCCAGGACCCTCTCAGCTTCAGGTTGTCGATCCAGCTGATACCCTGCATGAAATGTTCTTCTGTTACCCTCCATCCTGCGGAAAAAGAGGGGAACCAGCCTGTCCTGTACCCGCGGTTAAACTTGGAAGAAGCATCCCTGCGCAGGTTCACTTCCAATAGATACCTGTTATCAAATTCGTAGTTGGCCCTTCCGAACACTGATCCCAGCCGGGACTCAATGATGTGCCCCCCGTTCGTCATGCCAACCGTTGATCCGCCATTTAGCTGGTCCAGGTCATTGGATGGAAAGTTCTTCCGGAATGCTTCGTTGCCGGAAAACTGGTAGGCTTCGCGGGAAGCTCCCAGCAAGCCTTTCACGTCATGTTTGCCGAATTTCCTTTTATAGTTCAGCAAACCTTGCAATGTGACGGTTTGCTGACGGGTAATAATATCCGTAACGCTATTGGGCCCCTGAACGGTATGTACGCCATTGCTGTAGTAATCGATCGTTTTTACATGCCTTTTATTATCATTCAGGTCGTAGTTGACACCGGCAACTCCTTTGAGGGTTAAGCCTTTCAGTAAGGTCAGTTCACCGAAAACGCTTCCAAGCAAATGGGAATTGGTGCCATTCCTGAACCCGCCCGCATCCACCCAGGCAATAGGATTCCCGTCTGTATAACGGTTCCAGGTGCCATCCGCATTTTTATTGGCTACCGTGGGCGGTATAAAGTTCGCCTGCCTGAAAAAATCTTCACCGCCGCTGAATGGCGAAATAGGATAGATCACGTAATTCCTCGACAGCGATATATTCGTGCCCACGGTCAGCCATTCCTTTACGCGGCTGTCCAGGTTTATCCTGGCGTTGTAGCGTTTGTGGTCAGACCCTTTGATGAGCCCGTTTTGACCGAAATATTCAAATGAAACCCGGTAGCTGGTGATATTATTGCCGCCTGCAAAAGAAAGGCTATGGTCCTGGGTAAATCCAGACTCCGTCAGAAGGAGGCCCAGCCAGTCCGTATTCGGAAAATTATAGGGATCGGCGCCTGATCTGTACCTGGCGATATCGTCGTTGCTGTACCGGGGAGGCAGGCCCTGGTTCCTGTTGCCTTCATTGTATAATTCAGCATACTCATGGGATGGAAGGTGATCTGGAAGGTTCGTTGTAGCCTGCCAACCGGCATAGCCCCTGTAATTGATCTCGGAAACTCCGTTTTTTCCGCGTTTGGTGGTTACCAGTATCACGCCATTGGCTGCCCTTGATCCGTAAATGGCGGCGGAAGATGCATCCTTCAGCACGCTCACGCTTTCGATATCACCGGGTGAAATATTGTCCATTCTCGATTCCAGCCCGTCTACAATGATCATCGGGCCGGCATAGTTCATGGTACCTATTCCCCTGATGATCACGCTCACCCCTTCATCTCCCGGCTGGCCGGATGGTTGTGTAACAGTAACGCCCGGCAAACGTCCCTGCAATGCCGCTACGGTATTGGTGGGTACATTGGCCATCAGGTCTTTCCCGGAAACACTGCCTACGGCGCCTGTCAGGTTTATCTTCTTCTGCGTGCCGTAACCAATGGCCACCACTTCATCCAGCCCGACCGTGGCCCGCTGGAGTTTAACATTCATGACGGGAGAACTGCCCGCGGGGTATTCCTGCGGGATCATTCCTATAAAAGAGAACAAAATGATGCCGTTGGCGGGAACACCCGGCAGCCGGTAATTGCCGCCGGCATCCGTAACGGTCCTCACGGCAGTGCCCTTTACTACAATAGACGCACCTGGCAATGACCCGCCGCTGTCGTCCGTTACCTTGCCGGTAAGCAAAAAAGCGGTATCCTTTGCAGCCGTATCCCTGGCGGAAGGAGAAGGCGCCACCGGTTTAAGCACCGCGGTGGATGGCGGTTTTTGCACCCGTATCACATTTTCGCGTATGTTCCAGTGCAGCCCCTTTCCTTTCAAAAGCGCGTCCATGATCTCCCCGACCT
>CBFHAF010000346.1:0-5634 GCA_965653435.1 uncultured Chitinophaga sp. | reverse complement strand
GAATCCAAATTCCGGCTTCGTGGAAACTACCAAGTACCTGGTGCTGACCGAAGCCTGGCTTACCCGTGCGCCGTATATCTATTTCCGGTTGGCCGAGCTGTATCTCAACAGGGCTGAGGCGTATGCCAAGCTGGGCAATACCGCCAAAGCAAAAGAGAACCTGAAAACAATCCACACCCGCGCGGGCCTGCCGGCGTCTGATGTGGACAACATGGCCGCGCAGGACGTTCTGGCCGCAGTGCTGAAAGAAAGAAGGATCGAGCTCGCCTTTGAAGGCCACAACAGCTTCGATTATTTCAGGAACGGCCTTCCCATGACAAGGACGGCAGCGGACAATAACGGCACCGCGCTTACCATCCAGCCTACAGATCCGAAAGTAATATTTGAATTACCTAAAAACTGACCCGGCCAGCCATGATAAAACAAACCATTCTCGCAACAATTGCCATTGCGCTCCTGTCTGCGCATGAGCCAGACGGTTTCCGGATAAAAGGAAAGATCAGCGGCAAGGTAGAAGGCAAAAAAGTATACCTGAAGTATGCGGACATTCCTTCCAAAACGGTCCTGGACAGCACCGTGATCCGCAACGGGGAGTTCAGCTTTAGCGGAACCGCCGCTACGCCCCGGTTTTATTCGCTTGTGTTCAAAAATGAAGAGCCTACGGACAGGGTGATGCAAGACCGTGTGATCAACCTTTTCGCCGCAAACAACGACAATATCAGCGTTACCGCGGTGTACGACAGCCTGAAGAAAGAAATAGAGCTGTATTCTGGCGGCGGCACTTCCCTTGCGGCATCAGTAAGCGGCAGCGCAGGCAATGACCTTTTCCTGCAGTATTACCGGCAGAAAAACGTTTTTGACCAGGAAACCGACCAATACTTCGACGGCTACATTGCTTACCTCAATCCCGGGAAAGGGAAGGAGAAAGGGCCGAAGGAGACCGGTATGGACCTGTGCAGGAAGATGGACGCGGTGGATAAGAAACGGAAAACATTCATGAAGGATTTTATACTGAAGAATAAACCTTCCGAAGTGCTGGCCTTCATCGCATTGCAGGCGGTTGAGCAGCGCAGCATCAATACCTCGGAGATCGACCGGCTGATGCAGCATTTTGCCGGCGAAACGGATAATGGCATGCTCACCCGGCATTTCCTGGAAAAAGCAGAGTCCAACAAACAGGCCGCGGTGGGCTCCATGGTAATGGATTTTACCCTGCAGGATACTACCGGTGCGCAACACCGCCTGAAAGACTATATCGGCAAAGGCAAATATGTGCTGTTCGAATTCTGGGCTTCCTGGTGCGGCCCCTGCAGGGCAGATATTCCTCATCTCAGGGAGGTATACGCGCTGTACAACAAAAAGGGATTTGAGATCGTCAGCATTTCGCTGGACGACAACAGGGAAAAATGGCTGAAAGCCATCCGCGAGGAAAAAATGGTATGGGCGCAGTTGTCGGATCTTAAGGCCTTTGACAGTGGGCTGGCCAAAAACTACCGTATCCGCGGCATCCCGTCCTGCCTGCTGTTCGACCCCCAGGGAAAGCTGGTAACCCGTAATATGCGCGGCTCCTGGATGGATGCAGCTTTGATAGACATGTACGGCGACCTTTTCCCGAAACAATAAAAAACAAACCGATCATTATGCATATTAAAAGCATCATCTTCTTCCTTTCTGCCGCTGCCATATGCGCCTGCGGATCACCGAAAAAACAACAGGCTACCATCACGGCCGATATCACCGGCCTGAAAGACACGGTGGTATACATTTCCATACCGGTGGCCGATTCGGCTAAGACGGACACTATTCCTGTCAAAGACGGGAAGTTCACGTGGACTGGCGAAACCGCCGAGCCGGTAAAAGTATACCTGATGTTCCCCACCCGGTTCTTCGATTTTTTCCTGGAGAATGCGGATATCCGCATCTCGGGGCATGCGGACTCGCTGGGGTCGCTGAGGGTCACAGGCTCGGCCAGCCACGATGAAAGCCTGGCCTATGAGGCCTCGATCAAAAACATCACCGACCAGGAAGAGCAGCTATATAAGAAATACGAAGAAGTTCAAAAAAATGATTCCGCCAAAGCGGCCTGGGAAGAGCAGCTGGATGCGCTCCGCAAGCAACGGAGAAAGGAAACGATGCATTACATCACCGGGCATCCTAAAAGCCCGGTAAGCCTGTCCCTTCTTACAGACATGGCCGTGATGGGTGAGTATAAGCAGCTGGACAGCCTTTACAGGCAGCTGGATGCTTCCGCCCGGAAGACCGCCGTGGGCGAACGCCTTGCGAAACGGCTTGCCATATTGAAGAGGAGCGCCATAGGAGAACCAATGATAGACTTCACCCAGCCGGATGTGAACGGCAAGCCGGTAAAGTTGTCTGACCTCAAAGGAAAATACGTACTGCTCGATTTCTGGGCGAGCTGGTGTGGCCCCTGCAGGGCGGAGAATCCCAACGTGCTGAAAGCATACAATACCTACAAGGATAAAAATTTTACGGTAGTAGGCGTATCCCTCGATGATAGCGGCGAAAAATGGCGCAAGGCGATCGAAGAGGACGGCATGCCCTGGATACAGCTGTCTGACCTGAAGGGCGGCAAGAATGAAGTGGCCACGCAATACGGCGTCATGGCGATCCCATCCACTTTCCTGCTCAGCCCGGAGGGTGTTATCATTGCCAAAGACCTGCGGGGCGAAGCGCTGCATAAAAAGCTGGCAGAGCTGCTGAACTAACCTTTTCACATTCACTTAATCATCTATCATGAAACAAATTTCGCTGCTGATTGCCGCCTGCGTGTTACAACTGGCCGCGCAGGGGCAGGCATTCACACTTACCGGCAAGGTTGAAGGCCAGCGCTCGGGATATATCTATTTAAGCTACGACCGGGGCAACGAAGATTACCGGATAGACAGTGCGAAGCTGCAGGAAGGCAGGTTCTCCTTCAGCGGGCAAATCAACGGCCCCGGCATGAGCCGCCTTACCCTGGACCGGTCTGCTTTCATGTCGTACGATGGCGACGTGGCTTCCCTGTTCCTTGAGCCGGGCGCCATGACGGCGTTACTGAAAAAAGGCCGTGTGAAAGATGCCACCCTGAAGGGTTCCAAAGCGCAGGACGATATGGCGCTGCTGAATGCGGCCAGGAAACCTGTTCTCACGAAGCTGGAGCCATTGTCCGCCACTTATAACAAGCTCAACCTGGCGTACATTGCCGCGCGCAAAGAAAAAAAAGACAGCGCAACACTGGCAGCCATGCTGGATGAGCTGGGAGAAGTAAAAGATAAAATGGAGCCTTATTACGAAAAGATGGGGGCCATCGACAGGGATTTCATAGAAAAACATCCTGCATCCTATGCCAGCGCCTACCTGCTCCGGTTCCGCATCAGCAGCATGACTCTCCCGGAAGCGGAGGCCAGCTACAACAGGATGCCGCCCGCCGTTCAGCAGAGCAGTTTCGGGAAAGAGATAAAAAAGGAGCTGGATGGTTTACGCAGCGGTTCTCCCGGCAGCGAAGCCTATGTGTTCAGCAAAAACGATATCAACGGCCAGCCGCTGAGCCTTGGCGACTACAAAGGCCGCTATGTGCTTATCGATTTCTGGGCGAGCTGGTGCGTACCCTGCCGGAAAGGCAATCCGCATCTGAAAGAGCTGTATGCAAAATACAAAGGCAAAGGCCTGGAGATCATCGGCATCTCCGACGATGATGGCCGCCCGGAAGAATGGAAAAAAGCCGTAGCGCATGACGGCATCGGCATGTGGAAACATGCGCTGCGGGGCCTGGATATGCAGAAGCGGCAACGCAAAGAGCCCAACCCTGAAGATATCAGCGATCACTACGGCATCCATTCCCTGCCCACCAAGATACTGATCGACCCGAAAGGGATCATCATCGGCAGGTATGGCGGAGGCGGAGAAAATGACGAGGCGATGGATAAGAAGCTGGCGGAAGTGCTGGGGAACTGATCTTAATTTATGAAAAGCAGCTGTCTCCGGAAAGAACGGAAGGCAGCCGCTTTTTTATCGTATACCGGGTATATCATCGTATATCATCGTTTTGCCAGCGAACGCATGGCCGCTGCATACCGCCTGCCGAATTCCCGCTGCGATACGGCGTTTATATGAACGCCGTCCGGCAGTGCGGCAAAGCCGTTTGCGGGCACAACCGTAAAGAACCGCAGCGATTTCCCGGCATCATGGATGGCGGGGTTCAGCGTAGAAGCGCCTTTATTGAAATCCGGCAGCTCGCCGGCAACGAAGGGCAGGTTGGGCAACCGGAACGCCTGGCGGAATTTGCCCACCAGCTGCACCAGGTTGCTGCTATGGGCCGCGGCTTTGTCCGGCGCGGTGTCTGCCTCGCCCTGGTGCCAGAGGATACCTTTTAATACCCCGTCTTTCATGGCCAGCCGCGTCCGCAGGATGGCGTTATTCCATGGAAAAGTTCGTGTTTGTTCCCAGAACTTGTCGTGCAGCCAGTTTACCATGCCGGAACCTCCCGCAGCGCAGGGTATCAGGCCGATCACGATACCGGGATCCTGTTTTATCATTTCCCGCGCAAAGCTTAAACCCGGGCCAACGCCTGCCGCGCTTTTATCGAAGTGCACCGGGTCTTTGGCGATCTCCCATTCTCCGTCACGGTTAAGCGCCAGTATGCGCGGGTTGCCGATAGTGTCCTGCGGCTCAGGGATGCCCCTGCCCGCCATATTGGATTGCCCGGCCAGCAGGTATAAATGGAATTTTCCCGCGGGTACCTTGACCGCTGTTTTCTCCCTGTTTTGCGGGATGACGGGCGCCTGTTGGGCGCACAGCGCATGCATTGCCAATACCAGCAGGGCCAGCATCCGGAAATGTAACTGTTTTCTTTTCATGTTTTCGGTTAGACGGTTTCCTGTTTAGAAATGGTATAACGGGCGAACAAAGATAACAGGCCACCGTTAGTAAAAAAAGAGACGCTCCCTACCAAGCCTCAAAATCATTATATTTGTTTGTAACAGCTACGTGCACACTTCATCGCGATCCGGGGAAGCTGTTCCTGCCTCCAGTGTTTTTTCCCCTTTGTACCACCATACACCTTTATATCACATACATTAGATCATTAACTATTGTCAACCGATTTCTCATATGATGTCCGGGAACTGTTAACAAGGGTTGCAGACGGAGATGAAGCTGCCTTTCAAAGTTTATTCGAACGCTACCGTTCTCCTTTTTTCGGGGTTTGCATGAAATTGTCCGGCGCGCGGGAAGTGGCGGAAGAAGTGGTGCAGGAAACCTTTATCCGGATATGGGAAAAAAGGCAGCATTTGCGGGACCTTGAGAAGGCGCAGGCATACCTCTACCGGATATTCCGGAACGTCCTGTTCGAATATTTCCGGCATATGGCGGCGGAACGGAAGGCCATGGGCGCTATCCTGGATTATTATGAAACAGGGGCCGACGAAGGCGTGAAAGAAAAGCTGCGGCTCGAGGCCCGCCTGGCATTGCTCCAGGAATCCCTCCGGCATCTCACGCCGCAGCAGGCCAACGTGTTCCGGCTTATCAGGCTGGAAGGGCTGAGCCGCAATGAAGCCGCAGGCCGCCTGGGCATATCCCCGCATACGGTCAGGAACCTCCTCGCCGAAGCTACCAGGGTATTACGCGCGAAGAACG
>CBFHAF010000345.1:0-5636 GCA_965653435.1 uncultured Chitinophaga sp. | reverse complement strand
TATTTGACTGCAAAGTTTGTCATAAAGACCGTGAATTTAGAAAGCAATATTTTACATTATGCACTCAGAAGCAAGAAAAATACATGTAATCGAAGAAGTGCTAAAGGTTAAAAGCGAAGCCGTTATAATTGAGCCGGAAGCCGTACTTAAGCGCAACTCTCCCGCCAATCAGACGAGTGTTATAGGTTCCAAAGTTAAAAGGCCTTCGGATTTTGTAGGTATCCTTTCGCCAAAAGATGCGCAGGCGATGCGCGCTGATATTGAACAAAGCCGTGAAGAATGGGAAAGAGGTATTTGATTGATTCCAAAGCTCTTATTAAGTATATCAGCAAAAGCCTGGCAGAAATAATCGTCCTAGATTATCTCTACATAACTCCCTCAAAGTTCTCTCCTTTTCTCAAATGACTTTTGTTCCTCCCTGAAAACGGTTCCCGTCCTTATCCCGGAAAACCAGTATTTTTCACAATAATTCCCCCGAAATCCGCCCGCACATCCGATCAGGCATTATCTTTGAAACTGCAGAGACCATGTAACCCAATACATCCTAACTAATTAAAACAGAAAAATGAAAATGCGGCATTCCTTCGTGTTGTTAGCGGCTTTCGTGTGTATAGCCCTTTCCTTTAACGCCTGTAAAAAAAGCGGCTCAGGCGATAACAAACCTACCGAACAACCAGGCAAGATACCCGGCATGGGTGCGAATACCGGTACTCCCGAGGGCGAACAATATGTTTTGCCGGCCGGCATCACCCTGGTGGGCAATATTTACGGGGACAATTGCGACACAACTTACAGGGTAGGCAGCGGGTACCTGGTTGAAGTGTGCGTAGGCCTGTTCAATAACAAAACAAAAGACACGATCATTGCGCTTCCCGCCGGCCTTATCATTCTTGCCACCAATGCCGCGGAAGACCAGCATGGCGTGGTGATCCATGAAACGAAAGTGGTGCTGAAGGCGAAGAAGCTGACCCGTGTGGGCGTCGGCGCTTATTGCATCAATAGCAGCAAACATAGCAGCTCCTCCGACCAGACCTACAAGCTGGGCCCGGTTTCCAGCAGCCAATTGATGCAGCAGCTGATCGGGTGGCTGAAAAATAAAAAAATAAACAGGAACGAGTATACGGACGAGGATGCGTACCTGGAAACTGTCGGCACCGTACAGTCCCTCGTGTGGGCCATTACGGATGGCGAAGGTACAAGCGACCTGGCGCGCCAGATCATGCTGGATAAGATACCGAACAAATAGTTTTCTTCATAGACGATTTATACCGACCCCGGGAGGCCTCGTCCTTCCGGGGTTTTTTGTTAACTTTCGTATCATGAAACCGGTCATACAGATCAAACGTGCCTACGAGCCGCAACAGGAGCAGGATGGTTACAGGGTGCTGGTAGACCGGCTCTGGCCGAGGGGATTGAAGAAGGAAGACGCCGGGGTGGACGAATGGGCCAAAGAGCTGGCGCCGTCTGACGGGCTGCGTAAATGGTTCGGGCACGACCCGGCGCTGTGGGCGGAATTCAAACGGAAATATAAAGCGGAGCTGAAGGTCAACGAGGCGGCAGACGAATTTGTCCGCACGCATAAAGACAAAAAAAAGATCACTCTCATTTATTCTGCGAAAGATGAAAAGCATAACCAGGCCCTGGTGTTGCAGGAATATCTTTCAGGCCTGTTCAAATAAAAAAGCAGGCGCCCGCCGCTAGCTACGGGGGCAGCCTGCCGCTGCTTGTTTTTGATAAAACCGCATTGTGTTCGTCTATGAGAGCGGGGCATAATAGGTACAATACCCGTTCTCCTCCACAGGGCCTTAGAACAGGGAACAGCTTCCGCAGTGTTCGTTTTCCCCGGGAGGCAGGTAAAATTTGCAGTTACCGCATTTGCTGTCCGCAATAGGTGTTTCTTCCACGTAACCCAGCTTCTGCCGTTTTTCTTTTTCCTCCGCACTGACGCCTGAAAGGTCTTTACAGGAAGAAGGCTGTTTTTTTTCGCCGGTATCTTTCGCGGGCTTTTTGCCGTTACCGCAGCTGCTGATGAAAAAAGCGCCGCCCAATAGTATTCCGCTCAATCCAAAAGCGTTCCTGATAAAATCTCTGCGCGTATTCATGTCCGTTTATTTTGTGGTGGAGACCAGTGTTTTTAATTCTGCAAGGGTTTGCCCGTTCACATGCTTCAGTTTAGGCCTGAATGCCTTGAGCGCGGTTTTCAGCGCCGGTGAGCTGCCTTCCGATTTCTCCATTCCACCCAACAGGCCTTTGGCCGCAGATGCCTGCCTGCCGCCGGCCTGCATGTTGCCGTGCTCCAGCAGGCCGGTATATTCCGCCAGCTGCGCGCGGTTGTTCCTTGCGCCAACGATATAGGAAAGGTCATGTATGAAACCGTTGCTCAGTTTGATGGTATCCCCGGCGATATTGCTTTTGAACAGTGCGGCCAGCATAGCGGGAGAAGAACCTGCGTCTGAGCTGAGCACGGCCATTTGCATGTACTTGTTGCCGCCAAAACGTTCCAGCACCTGCACAAATGCGTCTATCACGCGGCCGTCGCTGAACTGGCCGAGGCTCAGTGCGGCCTGCATGGTGAGCTTGGCGGAACTGTTCTTTACGAGCGCCAGCAATTCCGGCAGGCAGGCGGGATAGTGCTCGGCCAGCATGGCGGCATGTTCCCGCACATTGGCCGAGCTGTCTGCAAGCGCTTTTTTAACGGTCGCAACATCCAGCGCATCGAGCGCTTCGAGGGTGTAGAGCGCGTGCAGGCGGGCGCGGGGATCTGTGTTGCCGAGCATTTGTTGCAGCGCCGGGATCACGGATTTATCCTGCCTTTCCACCAGCAGGCGGTGGGCTTGCTGCGCATACCATTGATTAGGATGCGCGAACAGCTGCACCAGGCTGTCTGAAGAAGTTTTGCTGAGCCTGGGAGACGCATTCCTGTAAGCGCCATTGGCCGGCATTACGCGGTAGATGCGGCCTTTGTCGGAGCCTTCGTAGAAATCCATGTCCGCTTTCAGGTCGTCGGGGATGGATACAGGCGTTTCGATATGCTGGCGGTAATAATCCAGCACATAGAGGTAACCATCCGGTCCGGTGGTGAAGTTTACGGGGCGGAACCAGGTGTCTTTTGAATAGATGAATTCCTGTTTTGCTTCCGCAGGCGGCCGTTTAGCGGTGAAATGCACACTGTCCGGCGATGCCACCAGTATGTCGCGGTGCACGAGGTTGCCGGCCACTTCGCCGGTGAATATGTTGCCGTAAAATTCCTGCGGCAAAGCATCCCCGTTATAAAAAGTGCCGCCTGAAGCGCCGGTGAAATGTTCTCTTTCGTATTCCACGCGCTTCAGCTTTTTTTCCTGGAACTCCGCATTCCTTCTCTTCGTTCTTTCCGCTCTCCAGTAAGGCGTAGCCGATTCCTGGAACATGATAGGGTCGTGATCGGAAATATTGCGGATGGCGCGGGCTGAGGGCAGGTATGCATGCCGGTGCATATACCGCCAGGGCAGTATGATCTGCTGGATGTGAATGGAGTTCTCTGTCACGAAACGGTTGCGGTAGTCGTCTATCGCCTGGCCAAACTGGCCGGGGCCGGTTTCAAGCTCAAACAACCCGCGGTCCAGCCGGAACCGGAAGTCTGCGCCCTTCACGGAAAGCGGTTTGGCGTCGGGCCTGTCGCGGAAGGTAATGTTGCCGTCCTGCCCGCGGTTGTTGGCATATATCCAGTTGTCCACGCCAAAGCGGAGATTGGTGATCTGTGTTTCGGGATTGTCTTTGAAAAAACCGCTGAACAATACTTCGCGTGTATCTGCCACGAAATCGCCGGTAGTATCTTTCATGTACAGTATCTCAGGTGCGGCGGTAACGAGCAGCCCGCCTTTCCAGGGGAGGATGCTGGTGCCTTCGGATAGTTTGCCGGCGAACACGATGGAGGTATCGGCCCTGCCGTCACCATTCGTATCGCGCAGTACGCGGATGTGGCCTTTTTCGGTGCCGGGAGCGGGTTTGTCCGGGTAGTCGGTCATCACCACGACATAACAATTCCCGTCTTCATCAAATTCCATGGATACCGGGTCTGTTACCAGCGGTTCTGCCGCGAACAGCTCAACTTTTAATCCGTTGATGATGTGAAGGCTTTTCAGGGCTTCGTCCGGGGAGAGCGGACCGGGATATTTAGGTTTGTTCCCGCAGCCGCCGGAAGTGAATAAAGCCACAGGCAAAAGCAGGCCCGTACATAGTTTTAGGACATTCCGCATAGTAGGTAGCATATTTAAACCTGATTGATAAAATAGGCCGGATGATGAAATATAAGTTCCGGTAACGTACACAATATTGCATTTTATTTTTGATATTCTATAGCGGGATGGTGAAAAATATTACGGACTGTACACCTGTTTTGAGGTATTTACCGGTAACGTACACATTTCAAATAAGGTTGTCGCATAATTTCCGGGAAAATATTTTCCAGGTGAAAAACAAGACTGAAAAATGATTTTTTTTCCAACGTTTATTTTATTTGTAAATCCTTTTCTATGGCTGTTTATAGCATTAGTTGCCTCATAACCTGCGCACTTTGGGTCAGCTGGTAATTTGTGAAGGAAAAAGTGGCATGATGAAAAGGTAATTTCTCCGGGCTTCAAAAAAAAGTTGAACAAAAATTACCAGCCATTCGAAATAATGATTATTTTCGGGTACGTTACCGATCAACCAAAGACAACAGCCGGCGATTACGCCGTCTGGCCTCGCACCCGTATCTTATATATTATCAACGTATAAACATCATTCAATGGGTCACACTTCAAGAAGGAAGTTCCTCCGCCAAAGCTCCCTCGGAGCCGCGGGCTACTTATTTGCCTCCGGACTTGTAAACAGCTCATTCGCCGCAAATGCCGCTTCCTCCGCTTCCCGCACCCCCGACATCCTCGGTGGCCAGCCTCTCTTTAACGCTGCCAGCTGGGTGAAATGGCCGATGTGGATCCAGTCGGAAGACGAGCAGACGCTTATCGACAGCGTAAGGAGCGGGGTATGGTCGCGCGCAAAGCTGGTAGACGAATTTGAAAGCAAGTGGGCCGCCGCCATCGGCACCAAAAGATGCCTCACCGTAGTGAACGGCACCAACGCCCTCATCACCGCCATCAACCGGCTGGATATCGGCGCGGGCGACGAAGTGATCACCACCCCGTATACGTTCATCGCTTCCGTGCAGGCTATCCTCGCCAACAACGCCATGCCCGTGTTCGCGGATATCGACCCGGCCACCTACCAGATAGACCCGGCAAAGATCGAAGCCAAAATCACCAAACGCACCAAAGCCATTCTTGTGGTGCACATCCTGGGCCTGCCCGCGGATATGGACCGCATCATGGCCATTGCCGCGAAACACAACCTGGTGGTGATCGAAGACGCCTGCCAGGCGCACCTCGCCTCGTATGACAATAAGATAGTGGGCTCTATCGGCAAGGCAGGCTGCTTCAGCTTCCAGAATTCCAAGAACCTGCCCATCGGCGAAGGCGGCGCCATCGTATCCGGCGACGATAAATACATCGACGACTGTTTTGCCGCGCACAACCTCGGCTACGCCTACGGCACCTCCACCGGCGCCATCGCGGGCGACAGCTTTATGCGCGCATCCAAGATCAGGCTCACCGAATATGCAG
>CBFHAF010000344.1:0-5639 GCA_965653435.1 uncultured Chitinophaga sp. | reverse complement strand
ACCCGTCCCTTCCAAAACTGCAAAACATGAAAAAAGATGAAGTTCCGCAGGATGGAGACAACCTGCATCATGGTACGTTCAAACAGTTGTTCTATGCAGTGGATAACTCCGGCGACTATACGACCGCTTCCAGCGTGGGCTGGGAACCGGAGAATGTAGCGCTGGACCAGGCCTGGGAAGAAGTGGAAAAAAGAGTGGCCGAGACCCGCGCCAGGGTTGAATCAGGAGAGGCCAGCCCCATTGCATATTATATGGAAAGGACGTTGCTGGACCTTCCGCTGCTGGCCAGCAAAGCCGGCAAATTCAGCTGGCAGGTAAAAAGACATATGAAGCCCGGCGTGTTCAAAAAGCTCAGCGCCGGCATGATAGCGCGTTATGCGGGCATCTTCGGGATACCGGCCGAAACGCTGCAAAAGGGAGAATTGCTGCCATTCCAGCGGCCCCAATAAATAAAAACAATGACACAATTCAGTCACACACAAACCGCCCACTGCGAAAGCGGCGTTATTTCCAACATGTTCCGCCACTATGGTTTGCAGATCAGCGAGCCTATGGCTTTCGGCATTGGCGCGGGCATATTTTTCGGCCACCTGCCTTTCGTGAAAGTGAACGGCGTGCCCGGAACCACTTACCGCATATGGCCCGGCGCCATCTTCTCCCGCGTGTGCAAACGCCTGGGCGTGAAGATGGAATCGCATAAGTTCGGCAGTCCTGACAAAGCCATGCAGGCGCTGGATGAAGTGATCGCCAAAGGCATCCCGGTAGGCATGCAGAGCAGTGTGTACTACCTGCCATATTTTCCCGCATCGTACCGCTTTCACTTCAACGCGCATAACCTCGTTGTGTACGGTAAAGAGAACGGGCATTACATGGTGAGCGATCCTATCATGGACACCGTGACCACCATCGACCATGAAAACCTCGTGCAGGCGCGCTTCGCCAAAGGGTTCCCCGAGCCAAAGGGGAAAATGTATTTCCCCGTAAGCGTACCCAGGCAGGTGGATTTCAGGGAACCGATCAAAGCGGGCATCAAACAGGCCTGTTATTATATGCTGAAGATCCCCATGCCGATGTTCGGCGTGAAAGGCATCCGCTTCCTCGCCAAAAGGGTGAAAGATTACCCGGCCAAAGTGGGCGACCGCAGGGCAGGGCTTTACCTGGGCAACATCATCCGCATGCAGGAAGAGATAGGTACAGGCGGGGCGGGTTTCCGTTTTATGTACGCCGCTTTTTTACAGGAAGCAGGCGCGCTGCTGAACAACGAAGAGCTGAAAGCCATCGGCAAAGAGCTTACCGCGGTAGGCGACCTCTGGCGTAACTTCGCGTTTTCCGCCGGGAGGGTCTGCAAGGCAAGGGCGGCAGACAATACCTCTTACGCGGACCTCGGCAATATGCTGATGCACATTGCCGATGAAGAAGAAAAAGTGTTCCGCCGTTTATCCAAAGTAAAAATCTAGCGCAGGGATATGAACAGCATTGCCGTGAATGATCTGCACAAAACCTATGCAGGCGCGCTTACGCCCAGCCTGCAGGGGCTGTCGTTCACCTTCCCCGAAGGGAAGATCGCGGGTTTGCTGGGGCCGAACGGAGCAGGCAAGACCACGACCATTTCCATTCTTTGCGGGCTGGTGAAGGCTGATGCCGGCAAAGTGCAGATATTCAGCATTCCGCAGGAAGCGGGGCGGCGCGAGGAGATCAAACGCATCGTGGGTATCGTACCGCAGCAGATCGCTTTGTTCCCGCAGCTCACGGCGCTGGAGAACCTCGTGTACTTCGGCAACCTGTACGGCTTCAGGGGCAAAACACTGAAAGATAAAGTAATGGCGCACCTCGAAGCTTTCGGGCTCGAAAAGGCCGCCCATAAAGAAGTGGGCAAGTTTTCGGGCGGCATGAAACGGCGCACCAATATCATTGCCGCCATCCTGCACGAACCGAAGCTGCTGGTGCTGGACGAGCCTACCGCGGGCGTGGACGTGCAGAGCCGCAGCATGATACTGCAGTTCCTGCGCGAATACAACGCCAAAGGCAACAGCGTGCTGTACACCTCGCATTTGCTGGAAGAAGCCCAGCAAATCTGTGAAAGCGTGGCCATTATGGACGAAGGCAGGCTGGTGGTGCAGGGCAGCCCGGCCGAGCTGATCAGCGGGCTGGCTGGCTGCCGCAACCTCGAAGATGTGTTCCTCCATTATACCGGCCATGCCGTAAGGGATTAAACGAGAAGGATTAAAAAAAAGCATGTTAAGGCTCATTGCAACGATACGGAAAGAATGGTTACTGCTGAGGCGCGACAAAGGCGGCCTGACGCTGCTGTTTGCCATGCCCCTGGTGCTCATCACCGTAATGGCCCTCATACAGGATGCGCCTTTCAAAGATTACCAGGAAGTGAAGTTCGACATCCTGACCGTAGACAACGACCAGGGCCGCCTGGGCCGCTACATCCGTGAAGGGCTGGGCGCCAGCGGGCAGTTCAACGTCATCGATTCCATCGGGCAGCAGCCGCTTACCGAAGAAAAAGCGAGAGACCTTATCGCGGAAGGGGAATACAAGATCAGCATCACCATCCCCAAGGGCGCCACGGCAGAGATCGTGAGCAATGCGAACAAGATAGTGAACGATATTTCCAAACGCATGGGCCTGGCCTCGCAGCTGCCGGTAAAAGCCGCCGCGTCAGACTCGCTTGCTGTGCAGCTTTACTTCGACCCCGCTTCCAAAAAAGCTTTCAAAAGCGCCATACAGCAGGCATTGGATAATTTCCTGACGCAGGTGCAAACGGACCTGCTGCTGGAACGGATACAGTTGCAGCTCAGAAGCAGGGACAGCGCCGCCGCGCAGGACTCGTTCCCCGCCATCAAGCTGAAAGCAGTAGCATTGAGGGAAACAGGCGTTGGCACAGGAAAACAGATAGACGTGATCTCCAATTCAGTACAGCACAACGTACCCGCATGGAGCATCTTCGCCATGTTCTTCATCGTGATACCGATCGCCGGCAATATGATCCGCGAGCGGGAAGACGGCAGCCTGGTGCGCATGAAGCTCATCCCCGGCAATTACGGCTCCATCCTTTCAGGGAAGCTGTTGTTTTTTGTCGGCATATGTATTGTACAGTTTTATTTAATGATGCTGGTGGGCATTTACGTGCTGCCGGAGCTGGGCCTGCCGAAGCTTCAGCTGGGTGTGGACCATGCCGCCGGATTGCTGACGGCCGCCAGCATCGGCGTTACGGCCACGGCATACGGCATCCTGATCGGCACACTGTTCAAAACGCCGAACCAGGCGCTGAACTTCGGTGCTATTTCCATCGTGATCCTGAGCGCCATCGGCGGCATCTGGATACCGCTGGAGATCATGCCGGAGACCATGCAGCGGATCGGCCGCCTGTCTCCGCTAAGCTGGGGGCTGGACGCCATTAACGATATATACCTGCGCAACGGCAATACCCGGTACGTGCTGCCTGATATTGCCCGGCTGCTGGGATGCGGCGCGGTGATGCTGGCCATAGCCGCTATCGTGGAGCAGCGCAGGATCGGATAGGAATAAACATTTTATAAACAACCTTAAAACAGTTATTTTTACTCCCCTGGAATACGCCTTGGGCGTAAAACCTACAACAATTATGGAAGCGTTAAAATTGAAATTGAAACAGCAGATCATCGAGGCCCTTAACCTGCAGGATACCAAACCGGAGGACATAGACGACAATGCCCCGCTGTTTGGCGAAGGCCTGGGCCTGGACAGCATCGATTCCCTGGAACTGATGGTGCTGCTGGAAAGAAATTACCAGATCAAGGTGGAAGACCCGCGCGAAGGCCGTAAGATCCTTCAGAGCGTGCAAACCATGGCTGAATTCATTAAGAGCAAACAAGCGGCGTAAGCAGTAAATAACGGGATGGCTGAACGTGTGTTTATAACCGGGATAGGTATGATCTCCGCCATTGGCAACAATGTGGAGGAGAATTTCCGCAGCCTGCGTGCGCAACAGAGCGGGCTGGGCTATACCCGGTATATCAGCACCATCCATCAGAACGTGCTGCCGGTGGGGGAAGTGAAGCTGAGCACCGGAGAGCTGGCTGAGCTGGCCGGCAAACCCGGTTCCCCTGAATTCACCCGCACTACTTTACTGGGGCTGGTAGCCATGCGGGAAGCCCTGCAATCCGCCGGCATAGCCGATCCCCGCGAAATGCCCGCCGCATTCATCAATGCCTCCACTGTTGGCGGCATGTGCGATACCGAAAAGGTTTATTTTGATATACTGGACCCTCAGAAGGAGGGCACCTTCCTCAAATATATCGATACGCTGGACTGTGCGGACTGCACCCAGCGCATAGCCGATGAAACCGGCATCCGCGAATATGTTACCACTATCAGCACCGCCTGTTCATCTTCCGCCAATGCGCTGATGTACGGCGCAAGGCTCATACAGCAGGGGCTGGTGCAAAGGGCGGTATGCGGCGGCACGGAAGCGCTTACGCGTTTTACCATCAACGGTTTCAATTCCCTCAAGAATACGGATAAACAATTCTGCCGGCCCTTCGACCAGCAGCGCAACGGCCTGAACCTCGGAGAAGGCGCGGCTTACCTGGTGCTGGAAAGCGAATCGCTCGTACGGGCGCGTAAAGCAAGAGTGCTGGCGGAGCTTACCGGCTGGTGCAATACCAACGAAGCTTTCCATCCCACGGCTCCTTCCCCCGAAGGGGACGGCGCTTTCGAAGCCATGCGCAAAGCGCTGGCCATGAGCGGCAGAACCGCCGCCGATATACAATATGTGAACGTGCATGGCACCGCCACGCTCAACAACGATGCGTCGGAAGGCAAAGCGCTGGAACGGCTGTTCGGCAGCGAAGTGCCGAAATTCAGCTCCACCAAGCCTTTCACGGGTCATACGCTGGCGGCCGCCGGTGCGGTGGAAGCCATCTATTCCGTGCTGGCCATTAACCGGCAGATGATATTTCCCAATCTCAATTTCTCAGAAAAAATGGAAGAGCTGGGCATTACACCCGAAACCAAATTGCTGGAAGAGTATCCCGTGCGCAACGTGATCTCCAATTCCTTCGGCTTTGGCGGGAACAATGCCTCGCTGGTGTTCAGTAAATATGAAGGGTAAGGCTTACATACGGGGTTGTGCCGCCATCTCTCCGCAGGAGAGCTTTTCAGGCGATTTTGCACCGCAGCTGCTCACGCTGGAAGGCAAAAGCATGATGCGTGTGAAAGAACCGGACTACAGCGGGTTCATTCCGCCCAACAGCCTGCGCCGCATGAGCCGTGTGCTGAAAATGGGACTGGTGGCCGCACTGCAATGCCTGCGCAACAGCAACACCGCCGTTCCCGGCGCTATCATCACCGGCACCGGCCGCGGCAGCCTGCAGGATACGGAAAAATTCCTGCACAACATCCGCGACTACGCTGAAACCGCGCTCAATCCAACCCCCTTTATCCAGTCTACCTACAATTCCGTGAACGGCCTCATCGCCTTACAGCAGCAGTGCACGGAATACAACAATACCTTCGTTCACCGCGGCTTCTCCTTCGAGCACGCCGTGCTGGATGCCATGATGCTGCTCGCCGAAGGCAATGCCGCCGACGTGCTGGCCGGCGCTTTCGATGAGATCACGGACGAACATTTTTACATCAAAAGCCGCATC
>CBFHAF010000343.1:0-5641 GCA_965653435.1 uncultured Chitinophaga sp. | reverse complement strand
TACTTGTTGGCAAACCATCCGTCGTCCAGCAGGAAAAGATCTACGCCGAGCTTCCGGGCATCCTGCAGGAGGCCTTTCAGCTTATTTTCATTAAAATCGAAATAAGTGGCTTCCCAGTTGTTCAGCAGGCTGAGGCGGTTGCCCTTTCCGTCAAGGATGCGGTAATTCCTGGCCCAGTCGTGCAGCTGGCGGCTGGCATATCCCTTCCCTTTGCCGGACAGGATATACAAAAATGCCGGTGTTGTAAATTCCTCACCCGGTTTGAGCGTATAGGGAGATGCATAGTTATTGATGCCGGAGATCAGGCGGAGGTTATCCTGGTAATCGAGCTCGATATCCGTCCTGAAATTGCCGCTGTATTCCAGCGCGCCGTACAGCACTGTGCCTTCGTCTTCCGTGGCAGGCCTGTTCAGCGATATCATGAACACGGACGGCTGGAAGAGATTGGCCCTGGTGCCCAGCTTCGAATCCAGCGTTTTAATGCCGTGCGTAATCTTCGATTCTTCCGGCTGCATTTCCCTGGCCCAGTCGCCATGGTACTGGTTCAGCCAGAAACCCTGCGCTTTCAGGTGCAGGTTGGCGGATGCGAATTTCTCCAGCAGCACGTTCCCCTTTTCCCGGTGGCTGATCACGGACCATTGTTCGATCACGTCGTGCCTGGGATAGGCTTTGTAATGCAGCACCACTTCAAGATCATACACGGGATCTTTCAGCATTACCGAATAAAGCGCGACGCTGTCGCCCAGCTGTTTGTGCTCATGTTTTACATACCGCAGGTCCAGCGAGCGGTTGCCATCGGCATGCACCACGGAGATAGCCGGTTCCTGCAGGTTGCGGGAGCCCGACGGCGTGTATGCGGCGTTCTGCACCCCGGTATAATCAGCGGGCTGTTTATAGGCGGAAGGTATGAGCTTGTACTCCTGCCGGTCCGCCAGCTTTTGGCCGAAATAAATGACCGAGAGGTCTTTGTTCTTGCCGGCTTCCAACACCAGCGCATTGTTCCGCGTTTCGATGGGAATGATGATATCCTGTGCCTGCAGATCGATGCCTGCTCCGAAAAACATCCATATGGCCCAGCAAACGGATTGCCTGACCTTATACTTTCCTTTCCTCCTGCAATTCATACGTATTTTATTCTGTTGTAAAAATTAAGTGCATTCAAATTTCCGCGTCATTGCGGCGGGCCCTGGTAGCGGTTATTAACCGTGATACCCGGCCAGCTGTCTGTCCTGAAAGGCGCTGCCGGCCAGCCTTCTTTGTTGCAAAGATTGGCGTTGCCGGCATCATCCGCCCAGGCGTAACGCACTGCCACCGGTTTCTCCACCTCGCGGCAATGCACGGTCACCCGGTTGCCGTTGATGACTGCTTTTGCAGGATAAAATTTCCTGTCCTCCCCTGCTATTTCAAATCCGCTCAGCTGATCTGAGCCGTTTCGTACAGCCAATCCCGTTCCCCCCGGTGAAAAACGGATATGGATGCGGCTGCCTTCGGTTGCGGATGACTGGTACACCGGCCCGGAAGCGGTCACCGCTTTGCCGTAGGTATCCCTCAGCGCCAGCGCTGCGAGCCGCTCTCCCACGTCTTTTTTATTGCGCGGATGTATGTCTTTCGCTTCGCCCACGTCGATGGTAACGGCCATGCCTGTATGAGGCAGGCGCAGCGCAGCGGCCTGCGATTCCCGTATCTCGGCCCAGGCGCTGCCGTTGTTGCTGTTGCCGTTATTGGCGTTGAAGCTGGTGAGCTGTACGAAGTAGAAGGGCATTTCTTTGTTCCTGAAAAGGTTCCGCCAGTCGTTGATCAGCAAAGGCAGGGCGTACCTGTATTCAAAACCTGTATTAGCATTGGCTTCTCCCTGGTACCATAGCACACCTTTTATGTTCAGGCCGCCGAAGGGATGCACCATCGCGTTGTACAGCACGGAAGGATAATCGTTAGGGCCTATGCCCGTCTTAACCTGCAATACTTCCTGGATGCCATACACCCAGTTGCCCGCCAGGGAATAATGGCGGCCGTTCACCGTTATAGACAGTTCTGTACTGTCGCCCCATATGCCGCCCCCTGCCCCGGAATCTTCCACTCTCACGGCGATCACGTTCTTACCGGCCTTCAGCTGCCCCGCGCCTATCGTATAATGACGGTCCACGTTCCATCCGCTCCCGGCTGCCAGCAGCGAGCCGTTCAGGAAGGTCTGGTCGCTGTCGTCTATTTTTCCCAGCTGCAGCACAGCGGGCAAACCCGCGTCTTCATCGCGTATAAAAACTGTTTTCCTGAACCATACCACGCCATCCAGCCGCGATAAGTGAGGTTGTTTTTCCCATAGGCCGGGCAGGTTCATTTCCGGCCATTTGCCGTGATTATAATCCGCAGATCTCCACATGGCGCTGTCTGCCGCATCCGGCATATATTTTTGCAGCTGGCGGATGTATTCATCTTCCTTCTGCTTCCTTGCGGCGGCCAGTTGCTCCATGCTGCGCTGGGGAATTTTTTGCATTAATGTTTTATAATGCCCGTCCTGCGCCAGCGCGGCATAACTGACCCATGACTCTATCTGCGTGCCGCCCCAGGAAGAATTGATGAGGCCTACCGGCACACCCAGTTCCTGCTGAAGGCGGCGGCCGAAAAAATAAGCGACGGCGGAAAAATTGGATATGCCAGCAGGTGAGCAGCTTTTCCAGCCGGCTTCATCCGGTTGCCGGGAGGGCAATGCCGCTACATTCCGAGGAACGGTATAGAGCCTTATCTGCGGGTGCAGTGCTTTGCTCACCACTTCATCTGCATCCGGCACGCCGCTCCAGCCTTTCACGGGAAATTCCATGTTCGACTGGCCGGAGCAAAACCAGATATCCCCCATCAGCACGCCGCGTAAAACGATCGTTTCTTTGCCTGCAACGGTGAGGTCATAAGGGCCGCCGGCTTTCTCAGGGGCCAGCGTCACCTGCCAGCTCCCGTTTTCGCCCGCACGGGTTGTTTTGCTCTGATGGCGGAGGCTCACCCTGACCTGCTCGCCCGGGCCGGCAGTGCCCCAGATCCTGAGCGGAACATTGCGCTGCAGCACCATGCTGTCTCCGAAGATCTTTGGCAGCCTGGGTTGCGCATGTGCTTTCGCTGCGCAAAGCAGACAGCACAGCCAAACAATTATTATCTGCTGAATGGGTTTCATCGATGGTCTTTTTACTACAACATTCCTTTTACCGGCGGCACGGTGTTCACCGTTTTTATTTCCCCGTTCACTTTCAGCTTCACCTGTTTGCGGGCGGGCGATGAGATATTGTAACGGGTCACCACGCCGTCTTTCCATTCAAAATCAACGGTGCAGTTGCCTCTTGCTTTCAGCCCTTTCACTTTGCCGCCGGTTTTCCAAAGATCGGGGATAGCGGGAAGAAGCTCAATATAACCGGCATGGCTTTGCAGGAACATTTCCATGATCGCCGCGGCTGCGCCGAAGTTGCCGTCTATCTGGAAAGGCGGGCCGGCGGAGAACAGGTTGGGATACACGCCGCCGCCCGCGCCGTAATTGATATCCGTGCGGAGCGTGGGCTTCAGAAGCTCGCGCAGGAGCTTGAAGGCGCGGTTGCCATCCAGCAGCCTGGCCCAGAAAAGTTGTTTGTAGGCGATGGCCCAGCTCGGCCCGTCGTCGCCCCGCACTTCCAGAGATTTTTTGGCCGCTGCCGCCAGTTCGGGCGTGCCGTTGGCCGTGATAAGGTTAGCCGGGTAGAGCCCGTATAAATGGGAAATATGCCGGTGCTGCGGGTCGGTCTCTTTGTAATCTTCCAGCCATTCCTGGATGCGACCGTCAGGCGAGATAATGCCTGCGGGAGGGAGCTGCTGCAGCTGCGCGCGCAGCTCGTCCGCAAATGTTTTATCCCGCTTCAGTTTCTGCGCGGCCTCGATCACGTTGGTATACAGCTCACGGATGATCTGGTTGTCTATCGTTGCGCCCACGCAAATGCTGGCATGGTTGCCGTTCGGGAGCAGGAAAGAATTTTCAGGGGATGATGAAGGCGAGGTAACGAGCCAGCCTGTTTTTTCATCTTTCACGAGGATGCTTTTATAGAACTGCGCCGAGCCTTTCAGTATCGGGTAGATGCTTTCCAGGTAAGCGATATCGTCTGTGTACACGTAGTGCTCCCATAAATTATTGCACAGCCAGCCTGAGCCGGACTTGGTAACGCCCCAGGAAGCGCTTTCGCCGGGCTCCGTAAAGCCCCATACGTTGGTGATCACATGCGCCACCCATCCTTCCGCATTGTAATAGGCTTTGGCCGTTCTTTCACCGGGCTTTACCAGCCCGCGTACCAGTTCGGTGAGCGGGAGGTTCAGTTCGGAAAGATTGGCCATTTCCACGGGCCAGTGGTTCATCTGCACATTCACGTCCAGGTGGTAGTCGCCGTTCCAGGGCGTGCGTACCTGGTTGGCCCAAAGCCCCTGCAGGTTTGGCGGCAAAAGCCCCACCCTCGTGCTGCTGATGCTCAGGTACCTTCCGTATTGCAGGAAGAGCACGGGCAGTGACCTGTCTTCTTCAGGATGTTTGTAATAAGCCGCCAGCCGTTTGTCCGTGGTCAGGCTTTCCGCCGGCCCGCTCCCGATATCTACGGCAACACGGCCGAACAGCCTGCTGAAATTGCGGAGGTGCTGCTGCTTTTGTACAGCATATTTTTTTTGAAGGGCGGCTTTCATATTTTTTTCTACCAGCGCCTTGTAATCCGGGCGGCGGAAATCCGTAGCCGTGGAAATAAAGATCAGCGCTTCGTCCGCGCCTTCCACCACCAGTTCGTTCCCCTCTGCGGTTTGTTTTCCGCCGGTATTCAGTATCCTCACCTGCGTGAGGTATTGCATGCCTTTCCCGTCTGTGCCGTTATCGAGCTGGCCGGCTAATGCCAGTACCTGCCCGGCGACAGACGATGTTCCTTTCTCAGGCCGGCTGATGCCGAGGGAAAAGCTGATCTTCCCTTTTGCGCTTGCGCTGAGCCGTATCACGTTCACATCATCGCCGAAGCTGGTGAAATATTCGCGGCGGTATTGCACGCCGCTGATGCTGAATGTTGTATGGGCCAGCGCACTATCCAGCGAAAGCCAGCGGCGGTAATCGCTATAAGCGGCGTCTCCGCCATAGCGGTGGGTGATCGAAAGATCTGCCAGCATCTGGAAACAGCCCCATTGCGGCCCGCCGGAGCCGGGGCCCAGGCACACAAAATTCTTATCGATCAGCTTCTGCGCTTCATCGTTCTTTCCTTCAGACAGCAGCTTTCTTATTTCCGGGAGCTGCCGGTATGCCTCGTAGTTATTGGCATCCTGCGCACTTCCGGACCAGAGCGTGATATCGTTCAACACCACTTTTTCCTTCTCTATGCCGCCATCGGGCGTCATGCCCAGGCGGCCGTTGCCCAGCGGCAGCGTTCCTTCCCACTGGGCGGCCGGCTTGTCGAACCAAAGCTGCAGCGGGCGCTGTTGTGCGGAGAGCGTGAAGGAGCATAAGAGCAGACAAACGCCGATCGTTATTTTCATCTGTATGTTTCTTTTGTTTTTACAGTTCTGTTATTTTTTTAAAATCAGCTTAGTTATACGAAAGCCCGCCGTTACGCAACAGCACGTCATTGCGAGAAGCGGCGGAGCAGCCTGACCTGGTGCAGACGGTGCAATG
>CBFHAF010000342.1:0-5646 GCA_965653435.1 uncultured Chitinophaga sp. | reverse complement strand
ACGGCGGCATCGAGGTGACCTTGCCCAGGCTGACTGTCAAAGAGACGCCCTGCGCGCATGCGTTTGCGTTTAAGATCACCGGCGTAAAAGCTATATAATTGATTGTTAATGAATTGAACCGGCTTCGGGGAGGACTGCCCCGGGGCCGGTTTTTTTCTCCAATATTTTTAACTGTAGATTTAACAATTAAAAATAGTTTGCTATCTTGACACGCTATTGAATTTTCACGTTATTCTGATACAAAATGGAACATAAGCTTCTGAATCTGGATTACTTTGTTTTTGCGATCTACTTCGTGATCGTGGCAGGCTACGGTTATTATATCTATAACCGTAAAAAGAAAGCCTCCGCTGATACGAAAGATTTCTTTCTTGCTGAAGGATCCCTTACCTGGTGGGCTATCGGCGCGTCGCTGATCGCTTCGAACATTTCCGCTGAACAGTTCATAGGCATGAGCGGTTCCGGTTTTAAAATGGGCCTCGCCATCAGCACCTACGAATGGATGGCAGCCGCCACCCTGCTGGTAGTGGCGATTTTCTTCCTGCCCATTTATCTTAAGAACAAGATCTACACGATGCCGCAGTTCCTGCTGCAGCGTTACGATTCGAGGGTGAGTACGGTGATGGCCGTGTTCTGGCTTTTGTTGTACGTGTTCGTAAACCTCACGTCCATCCTCTACCTTGGCGCGCTCGCGGTTTCTACTATCTCCGGTTTCAGCTTTACGGCATGTATGATCGGGCTGGCGGTCTTCGCGGTGATCATCACGCTGGGCGGCATGAAAGTGATCGGGTTCACGGACGTGATCCAGGTGTTTTTCCTGATACTGGGCGGCCTCGCTACCACTTACCTCGCGCTGAACCTCGTGTCACAGAATGTAGGCACCGGCGGCGATTCCTACTCCATTAACGGCATGATGGAAGGCCTGGGCCTGCTGCGGCAGAAAGCGCCGGAGCATTTCCATATGATATTCGACAAAAGCAACGAGAACTACATGGAGCTGCCCGGCCTGGCCGTGCTGATCGGCGGCATGTGGATCGTGAACCTCAACTACTGGGGCTGCAACCAATATATTACGCAACGTGCGCTGGGCGCCGATCTCAAAACAGCGCGCAAAGGCCTGCTGTTCGCCGGTTTCCTCAAGCTTCTCATGCCCATCATCGTAGTGCTTCCCGGTATCGCAACATACGTGCTGTGGAAGAACGGCATGTTCCAGGAAGAAATGCAGGGCGTGGTAGACGGCGTAAAAAGGGTAAAGCCGGACCAGGCTTATCCTATCCTGCTGAACCTGCTGCCCGCGGGCCTGAAAGGCCTGTCGTTCGCTGCGCTCACCGCCGCCATCGTGGCCTCGCTTGCAGGGAAGGCCAACAGTATTGCAACGATCTTTACACTGGATATTTATAAACATTTCTTCAAAAAAGAAGCTACCGAGCAGGACCAGGTGAAGGTAGGCCGTATCGTGATCATCGTTTCCTGCATCATTGCAGCGATCGTAGCGCCTGCGCTGAAGAGCCTGGACCAGGGCTTCCAGTTCATCCAGGAATACACGGGCTTCATTTCTCCCGGCGTGTTTGCCATATTCATCCTCGGTTTCTTCTGGAAACGCACCACCGCGAATGCCGCGCTGGCTGGCGCCGCACTGGCCATTCCCTTATCGGTATGGCTTAAGTTCCAGTTCACTGAACTGCCTTTCATCAACAGGATGGGCTGGGTGTTCCTGATCATCGTGGCCGTGATGGCCGTGATCAGCCTGGCGGACCCGCGCAGTAAAGACAATCCGAAAGCACTCAGGATAGACGCTTCCATGTTCAGGCTGGATACCGCGTTCACCATCGGCGCCATCCTGATCTGCGGCATCCTGGCGGCTTTATACACAGTGTTCTGGTAAAAAACGAGACAGCATTTTTTGTTCCACGCATTACTACAGTATTATGTTCCTTATAGGTTACGATATCGGCTCTTCTTCCATTAAAGCAGCCCTGCTGGATGCTGAAACAGGCCGTTGCCTGGCGGCGTCCACGGGGTCTGCCGGGGAACTGGTCATGAATGTGCCCCGCTCCGGCTGGGCCGAGCAGGATCCCGAAATGTGGTGGCAGGAAGTGATCAAAGCCACTCACGGGCTCCGCAAGCAATATAATTTCGATCCCGCCGCAGTAAAAGGCATCGGCATTGCTTACCAGATGCACGGCCTCGTGTGCGTGGATGAAAACCAGCAGGTATTGCGCCCGTCCATTATCTGGTGCGACAGCCGGGCTGTGGCCATCGGCGATAAAGCCGCGCAGGAGCTGGGCAGTGACTACACACTTCCCCACCTGCTGAACTCTCCCGGCAATTTCACAGCATCCAAGCTGAAATGGGTGCAGCTGAACCAGCCCGAGATCTATGCCCGCATCAGGCATATCATGCTGCCGGGCGATTTCATCGGCATGCGGCTTACAGGCCAGCCTGCCACCACGCTCTCCGGCCTGTCTGAAGGTATTTTCTGGGACTTCGCGGAGCAGCAGGTCTCACAACGTTTGCTCGATCATTACGGCATAGACCGCAGTTTGCTGTCGCCCATAGTGCCCACCTTCGGCGATCAGGGCCGTGTAACGGAAAAAGCGGCCGAGCTGCTTGGCCTGCGTGCAGGCATTCCCGTTACTTACCGTGCCGGCGACCAGCCTAACAATGCATTTTCACTGAACGTGCTGCAACCCGGCGAAGCCGCCACCACGGCAGGCACTTCAGGTGTGGTATACGCCGTGCACGACGCAGCCGCCTACGACGAAGAAAGCAGGGTGAACACCTTCATGCATGTGAACCAGACAAGCACCGCCATACGCAACGGCGTGCTGATGTGCCTGAACGGTACAGGCATCCTCAACAGTTGGCTGCGCAGCATTACCGGCGGGCTTTCGTACGAAAGCATGAACGAGCTGGCCGCCAAAGCGCCGGTAGGCTCCGAAGGCCTGCAGATATTTCCTTTCGGCAACGGCGCGGAGCGCATCCTGGCCAACCGCCAGCCCGGCGCGAGGGTGGAGGGCCTAGAATTCGGCGTTCACCACCAGCAGCACCTGCTGCGCGCAGGGCAGGAAGGGATCGTGTTTGCGCTTACTTACGGCGTGGACATTATGCGGCAGATGGGCCTGCAGATCAGCCGCGTAAGGGCGGGCAAAGCCAACATGTTCCTCAGCCCGCTGTTCAGGGAAGCGTTTGCCAATACCGTGGGCGTTACGATCGAATTATACAATACAGACGGCGCATTGGGCGCTGCGAGGGGCGCAGGCGTTGGCGCAGGCGTGTACAGCAGCTTCCCCGAAGCGTTCATTGGTATGGAATGCCTGGCGTCCATTGAGCCGGAACCCGGCCTCAGCAAGGCCTACGGTGAAGCATACACTACCTGGAAGAACCGCCTTGAACAGATACTCTCAACTTTATAAAAAAACTTTGAACAATGAATATCGTTACAGGAAACAAGACCTACTTCCCGACCGTGGGAAAGATCAGCTTTGAAGGCCCGCAGTCAGACAATCCGTTTGCCTACAAATGGTACGACGAAACCAAAGTGATCAACGGCAAGCCCCTTAAAGAACTTTTCCGTTTCGCAGTGTCCTACTGGCACACCTTCTGCGGCACCGGCGGCGATCCTTTCGGTCCGGGTACGAAAGCATTCCCCTGGCTGACGGCCTCCGATCCCGTGCAGCAGGCAAAAGATAAAATGGACGCAGCTTTTGAGTTCATCACCAAGCTGGGCGTGCCTTATTACTGTTTCCATGATATCGACCTCGTGGATGAAGGCAGCAGCCTTGCCCAATACGAAAGCCATATTCAGCAGATCGTTGAATATGCAAAAGATAAACAGAAAACCAGCGGCGTGAAGCTGCTCTGGGGCACCGCGAACGTGTTCAGCAACCCGCGCTACATGAACGGCGCTTCCACCAACCCGGATTTTGCTGTGGTGGCCCACGCCGGCACCCAGGTCAAAAATGCGCTGGATGCAACGATTGCGCTGGGCGGCGAAAACTACGTGTTCTGGGGCGGCCGCGAAGGTTACATGACCCTGCTGAACACCAATATGAAAAGAGAGCTGGACCACCTGGCCCGTTTCCTGACCATGGCCCGCGACTACGCGCGCAAGCAGGGCTTCAAAGGCACGTTCTTCATTGAGCCCAAACCATGCGAGCCCACCAAACACCAGTACGACTACGACAGCGCGACCGTTATCGGCTTCCTGCGTGAATACGGCCTGGATAAAGATTTTAAGCTGAACATCGAAGTGAACCACGCTACCCTGGCCGGCCATACCTTCCAGCACGAATTGCAGGTTGCGGCGGATGCAGGCATGCTGGGCAGCATAGATGCGAACCGCGGCGATTACCAGAACGGATGGGATACAGACCAGTTCCCGATGAACCTCAACGAACTGGTGGAAACCATGCTCGTGATCCTGGAATCCGGCGGCTTTGCCGGCGGCGGTGTGAACTTCGACGCAAAAGCGCGCCGCAATTCCACCGATCTTGAAGACATTTTCCACGCGCACATCGGCGGTATGGACGCATTTGCCCGCGCAGCCATCGTGGCGGACAAAGTACTGAGGGAATCCCCCTACCGCAAATTCCGCACGGAACGTTACGCTTCCTTCGACAGCGGCCAGGGCAAAGCCTTTGAAGAAGGCAAGCTGCAGCTGGAAGACCTTCGCGCATTCGCCCTCGCAAACGGCGAACCGAAGCAGACCAGCGGCAGGCAGGAATGGCTGGAGAACATCATCAACCAGTACATTTAAGAAAAGGACTGAATCGGATAAATTAAAGGGCATCGCGCTGGCGGTGCCCTTTTTGCATTGAACTATTTCGGGCCATTTTGTATTTTACCGCAAATTGACAGCATGGGATTTAGCATAGAACACCTGGAGGAGAACGGTTTCTCCATTATTGCCCTGAAAGACGACGCCGGCGCGGAAGTGCAGGTCATTCCCGCATACGGCGCGCTCCTTCACGCCTTCATCGTGCCGCTCGGAACAGGAAAGCTGAATGTAATAGACAGCTACAAAGACGTGAGCGACCTCAACGCCGGCGTTACCGGCAGTTTCAAAAGCGTGAAGCTCAGCCCCTTCGCCTGCCGCATTAAAGACGCCCGGTTCAGCTGGCGGGGGAAAGATTATACCGTAGAGAAGTCTCCCATCCATGGCCTGCTGTACGACCAGGCGTTTGCCATCACGAAGGAAGAAGTGACGGACAGCTATGCTGAAATTTCCCTGGAACATCACTACCCCGGTACAGACGCCGGTTATCCTTTCCCGTACAGCTGCGAAGTGCAATACCGCCTGCTGCCCGATCAAACGCTGCAGGTAACCACGGCTATCCTCAACCAGCACTCCGAACCGGTTCCGCTGATGGACGGCTGGCATCCGTATTATAGCACCGGCACGCCGGTAGACCAGCTGGAGCTGCAGTTCTGGTCCAAAGAGATCGTGGAGTTCGACGAAAAGCTGATACCCACGGGCAAAGTGCTGCCTTTTAAAGGTTTCAGCGAAAGCAAAAGCCTCAGCGGCGTAAGCCTGGATAACTCTTTCCTGCTGGACTTCAACCGCCAGGCGCCCCTTTGCACCCTGAAAGATCCTGTAAAAGGCGAGAAGAACTAGTTTTACCCGTACCAGAATTACCCTGTGAT
>CBFHAF010000341.1:0-5652 GCA_965653435.1 uncultured Chitinophaga sp. | reverse complement strand
GGCCCCCTCACCACCCCGGTAGGCGGCGGCATCCGCTCCCTGAACGTGGCCATGCGCCAGGAGCTGGACCTCTACGCCTGCGTACGCCCCGTCCGCTGGTTCAACAAGGTGCCTTCTCCCGTGAAGCGCCCTGACAAAGTGGATATGGTGATCTTCCGTGAGAATACCGAAGACATTTATGCCGGCATCGAATATATGTACGGCACCGAAGGGGCGAACAAGCTCCTGAAATTCCTCACTGAAGAGCTGGGCGTGAAGCAGATCCGCTTCCCCGAAACCTCTTCCCTGGGCATCAAGCCCGTTTCCAAGGAAGGCACCGAAAGGCTGGTACGCGCCGCCATCAGGTACGCCATCGAGCATAAACGGCCTACCGTTTCCCTCGTGCACAAAGGCAACATCATGAAGTTCACCGAAGGCGGCTTCAAGAACTGGGGCTACGAGCTGGCGGTGCGCGAGTTCGGCGACTACGTGTATACCTGGGAGCAATGGGAACAGACCAAAAAAGAAAAGAACGAGGACGAAGCCAACCGTGAGCTGAAAGTTGCGCAGGCGCACAACAAGATCATCGTCAACGATGTGATCGCGGACAACTTCCTGCAACAGATCCTCCTGGCACCGCAGGATTACTCAGTGATAGCCACGCTGAACCTCAACGGCGACTATATCTCCGACGCGCTGGCGGCGGCTGTAGGCGGCATCGGCATTGCCCCGGGCGGCAACATCAACTACGCTACCGGCCACGCCGTATTCGAAGCCACGCACGGCACGGCGCCACGCTTCGCGAATACAGACACCATGAACCCCTCTTCCGTGATCCTTTCCGGCGTGATGATGCTGGAATACATGGGCTGGAAAGAAGCGGCTGACATCATCGTGGACGGCCTCAGCACGGCCATCATGCGCAAACGGGTGACCATCGACTTCTACAAGCTGATGGACGATGCCACGCTCGTAAAATGCAGCGAGTTTGCAGACGAGATCATCAAGCAGCTGTAAGCAGGATGAAATTCATGCAACGGATTGCAAAATTCGGCCGGTAAATATTATCTTTCGAAATTGTAATCAAATCATTTGATAAAAAAACGTAATCCAATCAACCGGTTACGTATTTGAAATTGGCTGTAATAAAAAACAAAAACTGATGTCACAAAAAATCAAAGTTGCAAACCCTGTGGTTGAACTGGATGGCGACGAAATGACGCGGATCATCTGGAAGTTCATTAAAGACAAGCTGATCACTCCTTATCTGGACCTGGATATTAAATATTTTGACCTCGGAATGGAGCACCGCGACGCCACCAACGACCAGGTGACTGTAGACGCAGCCAATGCGATCAAGCAGTACAGCGTGGGTATCAAATGCGCTACCATCACGCCCGACGAAGAGCGTGTGAAAGAGTTCAAGCTGAAACAAATGTGGAAATCACCCAATGGCACCATCCGCAACATCCTGGACGGTACAGTGTTCCGTGAGCCCATTGTGACCAAGAACGTTCCCCGCCTCGTGCCCAACTGGACCGCTCCCATCTGTATCGGCCGCCATGCTTTCGGCGACCAGTACCGCGCTACGGACTTCGTGACCAAAGGCAAAGGCAAGCTCACCATCAAATTTGAAGGCGAGAACGGCGAGGTGATCGAGCATGAAGTATACAACTTCAAAGGCGACGGCGTTGCGCTGGCGATGTACAATACAGACGAATCTATCCGTGGCTTCGCCCGCTCCTGCTTCAACCAGGCGCTGATGAAAAAGTGGCCGCTGTACCTCAGCACCAAGAACACCATCCTGAAAAAATATGATGGCCGTTTCAAAGATATTTTCGAAGAGATCTACCAGCAGGAATTCAAAGCCGAGTTCGACAAAGCGGGCCTCACTTACGAGCACCGCCTGATAGACGACATGGTGGCCTCCGCGCTGAAATGGAACGGTAACTTCGTTTGGGCCTGTAAGAACTACGACGGCGACGTGCAGTCGGACACCGTGGCCCAGGGCTTCGGTTCCCTCGGCCTTATGACCTCCACCCTCGTTACGCCCGACGGTAAAACGATGGAAGCGGAAGCCGCCCACGGTACCGTTACCCGCCACTACCGCGACCACCAGGCCGGCAAGCCCACATCCACCAACCCCATCGCCTCCATCTTTGCATGGACGCGCGGCCTGGAGTTCCGTGGCAAGCTGGACGGCAACCAGGAGCTGGTAAACTTCTGCCATGCGCTGGAGCAGGTTTGCGTTGAGACCGTTGAAAGCGGTAAAATGACCAAGGACCTGGCCGTTTGTATCCACGGCAACAAAGTAGAGCATGGCAAACACTACCTCTACACCGAGGAATTCCTTGCAGAGCTGGACACAGCGCTGAAAGCGAAGCTCGCCAAATAAGCCAGATGCACATTCATATACAGGGCGGCCTCCTAACGGGGGGCCGCTTTTTTATTGCCCACCGCGGAGGTATTGCCGTTTAAAATCATTCCCCACGCCGCTTCACATCACTGATCCCGGCCGCTCATGCAGTTTTTGCAGGCTGAACCGGCACTTTTTGTTACATTTATCCTCAAACCCAACCAATCATGAAAAAAACATCATTATTGCCGGTGCTGCTCCTGCCGGCGTTTGTACACGCTCAAGACGCGTACACCATTAAAGGCAAGGTAGGCGCTCACAACGAGCCCGTTAAAGCATACCTGATGTATGCGGCGGAAGGCAAAAGAGTGACCGACTCGGCCGTGCTGAAAAACGGCGAATTCACCTTTTCAGGTACGGTAAAAAGCCCCGTCAGCGCGACTGTGGCACTTAGTTACGGCCCAAGCGCTCCCCGCGCAGCAACGCAGGGCGAAGCCGTAAGGATCTACCTCGAAAAAGGCGACATCCTCATCCAGAGCAAAGACAGCATGCGTAACGCTACCGTTAAAGGCGGCCTGAACAATGCGGACAATACCGAGCTGAACAACCTGATGAAAGATGTGAACGACCGCAACAATGCCCTGATGGCAAGGTATTATGCGGCTTCTCCTGAAATGCAGAAAGACGAAGCCTTCAGGTCCGGCCTGATGGCAGAATCTGAAAAGATCGAAAAAGACCGCGAAGAGTTGCTGAAACAGTTCCTTCCCAAACACACGAAAAGCAGCGTATCCCTCGACGTGGTGAAACAGCTCGCCGGCTCTACACCCGACTATGCAGAGATATATCCCCTGTTCGCCAAGCTGAGCCCCGAAGTGCAGAACAGCGAAGCGGGTAAAACATACCTGCAATACCTGAACAACATCAAGGCAGTATCTATAGGCGCCACCGCTCCCGAATTCACGCAGAACGACCCTGAAGGGAAACCCGTTTCCCTTGCGTCTTTCCGTGGCAAATACGTGCTGATCGACTTCTGGGCAAGCTGGTGCGGCCCCTGCCGTGCAGAGAACCCGAACGTGGTGAAGGCTTACAACAACTACAAGGACAAAAACTTCACCATCCTGGGCGTATCGCTCGACCAGCCGAACGCCAAAGACAAATGGCTGAAAGCGATATCAGACGACAACCTCACCTGGACGCAGGTTTCAGACCTCGCTTTCTGGGATAATGCAGTGGCAAAACAATATGCCGTACGTTCCATTCCCCAGAATTTCCTGATCGACCCGCAAGGCAAGATCATCGCGAAAAACCTGCGCGGGGAAGAGCTGAATAAGAAGTTGTCGGAGCTGATCCAATAAAAGATAACTTCTTCAATAAAAAAAGGCTGATCAATGATCAGCCTTTTTTTATGCCGGTTGTTCTGATTATTTGTAAAAGACCACGGTACCGTATGCACGAAGGCTGCCGCGGAATTCCCTTGAACAGCTGCAGGATTACCGGAAGTATTTTTCCAGCGTCTTGTCTTCCCCGTACACATCTTCATAAAACTGCAAACGCCCGTCGCGCATTTCCGCTGTAAAATAACGGATGTAAATAGGCAGCCTGTTCGTCATGGAATACACGCGCTGCTCTTCGTTATCCAGCCAGGCTCTTACGCTGTCGCGCATTTCAGGGCGCGGGTCGTTGCGGATCATGTACATGGCCAGGCTGTCCCAGGCCTGCACGCGCACGCATCCGTGGCTCAACGCGCGGTTGCTGTTGCTGAAGAGCGTGCGGTTATTGGTATCATGCAGGTATACGCTGAATTTATTATGGAAGTTGAATTTGAGGATGCCCAGCGAATTGTCCAGCCCGTCCATCTGCCGCAGCACGTAAGGAAAATACTTGCGGCTCAGCTTGCTCCAGTCGATGGAATCGGGGCTTACCACGTTGCCGCGGTGGTCCACCACTTCAAGATTTTTTTCCGCGAGATAGTTCACATCCTTCTTGATCTGCGGCAGCATTTCTTTGAACACGATGCTGTAAGGAACCCGCCAGTACGGGTACAGCACGAAGTTGGTCATCACAGAATTGAGGATGGGCGTGCGCGTGCGGGGAGTGCCTACGATCACGCGGCTTTCCACCACGTTGGCCGTGTCTTCCATCACGTTCAGGCGGAAGGCGGGAATGTTCACCAGCAGGTAACGCGCAGGCAGCGTATCCGGCAGCTTCCGCCAGCGGTCCAGGTTCACGGCGGCCTGCAGCATCCAGTCCTGCGGTTGTTTGTTGAGCGTCTGTATCGTCCGTTTACCCGCAACACCGTCCGGGTAAATGTTGAATTCTCTCTGGAACTTCCGCACCGCGTTCTTCAGCTTCACCGAATCCGTTACTACAAAGTCCGCGGAATCAAGCTGGCCCGTAAGAACGAGCCGGGCGGCCAGCTGCTGCTTAAACTGCAGGGTGTCATAATATTGCTGCGGCAGCGTGTCCCAGCGCATATCGCCGAATTGCTGCCGGTATTGCTGAACGCCTTCTTTTAGCGCGATATAACCCGGATGCACGGGCTCCTGCTGCTGCAGGGCCGTTGAAATGTTCCCGTTCTCCAGCGCCTGCTGCAGCAGGTCTGTCAGCACGGTATCGGACAACATGGAATCTTTCCGCAGGGTAACACTGTCTCTCGGCGCAACGCCGTAACGAAGATGATAAGCCATTTTAAAGAATGCATCCGTGAGCAGCACATCCGTTTTAGCCCAGAGGGCGGCGTCTTTTTGCGCCTCTTTCCCGGTCTTAAATTGCTCGCGTGCGCCGTTGAGCGCTTCCGCATGGTAATGCGCCGGATTCAGGCCGTAAACGCCCGCAGTGTTGATCCATTGCATAAGGCTGTCTGCCCCCGGGGCTGCTTTCCCGTTCTTCGACCATAAAGCGGCTCCCTGACGCCGGTTATAGGCATATTGCAGGGCGGTGAGGCGGAAGGCAGGCACGCTGTCTTCCATCATGCCATCATTCCCCGCAATATATTCCAGTCTCTCGCTGATCTGCGCCGGCACCACTTCATCCAGCTGCCGGATGGTCTTTACGATCTCCTGCTGCCTGGGCTTGCCTTTTTTCCTGCCGCAGGCAGACACGGCTACGATCAACAACAATATCCAGGCTGTCTTGAAATAATTCATCCCTTTTTCCACTGTTTTTACGTGAGCTAATGTAGAATAAAAAGCAAACTCCGTGCTGTAATTAACGTGTTATTCACAAAAAGGGTTTTGGGATTGCGCAGGATATATATTTGAAGTAATTACAATGCTACAAAAAACGGCTAAATGGGTAGTAGCTATACTACATTACGG
>CBFHAF010000340.1:0-5661 GCA_965653435.1 uncultured Chitinophaga sp. | reverse complement strand
TTCTTCTGGGTGGCCCGCATGATCATGGCAGGGCTGGAATACAAGCACGAAAAACCCTTCAGCGACGTATATTTCACCGGTATGGTGCGCGACAAGCTGGGGCGCAAGATGAGCAAGCAGCTCGGCAACTCGCCCGACCTGCTGGAGCTGATCGAACGTTTCGGGGCGGACGCCGTGCGTTTCGGCATCATGATCTCCTCCCCCGCCGGCAACGACCTGCTGTTCGACGATACGAGCTGCGAGCAGGGCCGTAACTTCAACAACAAGATGTGGAATGCCCTCAAGCTGGTGAAGATGTGGAAACCCGCGGCGGACACCGGCTCCCCCGTTCCTGAATTTGCCGTGGAATGGATGGAGAACCGCCTGAACGAAGTGCATGCTGAAGTGGAAAAGCTCTTTAAGGACTTCCGCCTCAGCGAAGCCCTCAAAGCCATATACAGCCTCATCTGGGACGATTTCTGCTCCTGGTACCTGGAATGGATCAAACCCGGCTTTGAACAGCCTATTGATGCCGGCGTATACGAAAAGACCATTGGCTTCTTCGAACGCCTCGTGCAGCTGCTGCATCCTTTCATGCCTTTCGTAACGGAAGAGCTTTACCACCTGCTGCGCGACCGCCAGCCGGGAGACGACCTGGTGATCCGCCAGTTCTCCGCACCCGCGGCCACCCACCAGCCCGTGCTGGTAGAAGGCGCACTGGCCAAGGAAGTGATCACCAGCATCCGCGACGCACGCAACAAAAACCAGGTGAAACCGAAAGACACCATCGCGCTGCACATCGAAACGCGCCACGAGAACGCATTCCAGCGCATCGAAAGCATACTGGCCAAGCAGCTGAACACGCGCGAGCTCACCTACACCAAATCCGCCGTTCCCGGCGCTGTATCGCTGGTAGTAGGCAAGGATAAGTTCTACATGGTGACGGACACCGTGGTGGACCCTGCCGCGCAGAAAGAGCAGCTGCTGAAAGACCTTGCTTACCAGCAGGGTTTCCTGAAATCAGTGGACGCGAAGCTGGCCAACGAGAAATTTGTGCAGAACGCCAAACCCGAAGCGGTAGAAGCCGAGCGCCGCAAGAAAGCGGATTGCGAAGCGCGCATCCAGGCCATCGAAGAAAGTCTCAAACTGTTATAATTTAAAAGCCCGTCCTGCGTTTAGTAAGCTGGACGGGCTTTTTATAATTCCCTATGATGCAGAAACTATTTTACACGGTCTTGTTTTTCATTTGCTGCAGCGCTGCGGCCAGCGCACAGGCGAAAAAAACGACTTCCTCCCAAAAGCCCGCACAGAAGCCGGCCGCGAAGGAAAAGCCGCTTAGTTTCCGTACCACCTGGGGCATTTATTTGAGCGACACGCTGCCCCGCCCTGAAGTAGTGAAGCTCCTCGATTCCTCGCTGGTAGTGCGGGATCAGAAGAACAACAAATTCCCGGTCGTGTCTTTCGACTTCACTTATGAATCCAAAGAACCTTACCTGAACGATACCACGCAGCAGATCGGCTTTTACACGGAAACCACTGGCGATTCCTTCAAAAGCAACAAGCTCAGCCCGCTGTGGAGCAACAGGCTGAAAGAGACCGTGCAAAAAGGCGAGATATTATTGTTCTCCAATATCGTGATCCGTTATACGGAAGATAAATATTACCGCGTGCCGGAACTGCGCATCGTGGTGAACTGATCATTCCCCCTGCCCCATCAGCAAGCCCCAGGGGCGCATGTTCGGGATCCTGTCGAAGATAATTTTCAGCAAAGCCATCGCCGGTATGGAAATGAACATGCCGGCAATCCCCCAGATCATACTGCCGATAAATACGCCCAGCAAGGTGATCATCGCGTTGATGGACACCTTCGAGCCTACAATGCGCGGCAGCAATACATTCGCATCAAGCAGGTGGATGCCGAACATGATGAGCGCCGCCCACAAAGCCTGCGCGCCCGTACCCGTGGTTAAGGTCACCAGCACCGTTACCAGTATCGTCACCACCATCCCGATGTAGGGGATCACGTTGAAAATGGCGCCCAGCGTACCTAAGAGCACAGCGTACTTCACACCGAGAGACAGCAGCGCGATGATGTAAAGCGCCGCCACCACGATCATTTCAATGAACAGCCCCACCACGTAGCTTTTGATCACCACGCGCGAATGCGCCATCACTTCATGCACTTCATCCGCATGCTCGCGTTTGAACAGCTTCAGCAAAAAGTTCAGCAGCAGGCGGCGGTAGAATAATAAGAAGAAAGTATACAAAGGAATGAACACGAGGAAAATAAGCACCGAAGAAACGGAAGACACTGCGTTCATCACGAACTGGCTCACCGTGCTCACGCTCTTCGCGGCCGTTTCGTTGATCCAGTCCACCTGCTGGTCCGAATCGATCTTGAATTTCTCGTCCACCCAAACGGTAAGCTCACCGGCCAGCGCCATCATCCTTTTTTCCAGTACCGGCAGGTCGTTGAGGAAAGTGGAGGTTTGCCAGGAAATGAAATATACCATGCCGAGCATCGCCAGTACGAACAGCAGCACCGCCACCGTGGAAGCCCAGGCGCGGGAAAGCTTCATTTTTTCCAGCCCCTGCGCCAAAGGCAGCAGCAGCACGGCAAAGAGGAAGCCGAAAGCTACCGGCGCCAGTATTTCCTTCATGGTGCGGAGTATCACCACGATCAGCACAAGGCTCAGCAGCACATGGCTCAGTTTGATGTAAAAAGGCTGTTTATTGGATAATGGTTTCATGGACCTGTTTTTAGAAAGAAAATAATTGCTGCAACGGCACGATCACTTCAAACCGGTCTTTCCGCGAAGGATCGCCGGGATTGGTGTTCAGCAGGTAACTGTAACGCATCCCGAAGGTGAACGGCAGCATGTTCCCGATCTTCGTGTCGAAGAAAAGCTCTCCCCCCGTGGATGCATAGGCAACATCCTGCCTGCTCCTGAAGTTGTAGGCGGAACTATAGTCATAGAAGGCATTCCCCCTGATGCGCGAGAAATACAGCAGGTTCGCAAATCCCCAATCAGGGTAAGCGACGGGGAAATGATAGTTGGCGCCCACTTTCCAGATATGCTCGTAGAATGGTTTGCTGTAACCTCTCGCGTAAACGAAATTATCCGTGAAGGAATACCGCAGCATGGTGTCCCGCTGCTGGAATGCGCCCTGCAGCACAATGCTGTGATTGGCTGAAAAGCCCGGCAGGTAAAGGTCCAGCCGGCCATACAGCTGCTCCGCCGGCATATTGTTCACGGATTTATTATAACGCACGCTCAGCGACTGCCCGAAGTGCGAATAGATATTCTGCAATGCCTTGACGCGCTGGCTGGAGAAGCCCAGGGCGAGGTCCAGGTACTGGATATGGCTGTCGCGGAAGCGGTATTTCGAATTGTTTGCCGGCGTGCGGTTCACTTCATGGTAGTTGCCGCTGATGGTGAGGCCCGTAAAATATTTCCCGGCGGAAAAAGTGAGCGGGATGCTCAGGCCGCCGAACCAGTCCAGCTCGTTCCAGGTTACCTGCACGGTGTCGTTCACGAAAAGGTAGCGCTGGAACCGGTAATCGGCGCCGGTGCGCAGGTACGGGAAAAAGCCCGAGTAGGTGAGCTGCCCGCTGATGGCCGGGCTGCTTTCATTGGTGTTGTAATATGCTCCCACGGCTGTTTGCAGCGTGCCCAGCACATTATCGCTGTAGAGGTACAAACCATATTCCGGATCGTTGATGCTCGGTATCCAGCTGTGGAAATTAAAAAGGCGGTGGGTTTTACGGTATTTGCGGACCTCCGGGTTGCCGGCCGGGACCTTATCCAGGATATTGCCTTCCTCGCCCAGATCGGGCTTTAACCATGCGCTGTGGTGGTCCTGCTGCGGATCAAAGGGAGTGCCGCCTTCCAGAGGCTTCTGCAGCAGCTTGTACCCTTCCGCGGTGAATTCGCTGAAAACGATCCTGTTATCCTGTACCGCCATATGGCTCACGCCGTTGGGGCGGTGTGTGACCTGTTGTACCGGGCCGCCGTCCAGCGAAATGGAATAAACATTATCCACATCTGCGAAAGACGCCTGGAAGTACACGGTATTGCCTTTGATGCTGGAAATGCCGATGGTGGGGTTCCCGAAAGGGATGAGGACTTTGATCTTCCCTGTTGCTTCGAGGACAGACAACAGGCTGTCCGAAGCCCTGTTTCCCGTGCTGCGGGCCGGATCGGCGCCCCATTTGCCGCCGTCGGACGTATCACCTGCATCGCGGAGAGACGGGGAAGACGCAGCGCCGGACGCGCTGATGTCAAAAATATCCACGTATTGCCTGATCAGCGCCATTTTCCCCTGTTGATTGCGCACCGCGCTTACAATGTATTTGTCGTCGTTTGTGAATTTCGGGTATGTGTAATACCAGTTGGCCGGGTTCGTCAGCGTTCCCCGCAGCTCGCCTGTGGCGGCATCCAGTATCTCCAGCTGGTAGCGCTGCTGGGGTGTTACGCTGTTTACCACGATCAATTTCCCGTTGTGGCTCAGGTCCGGCGAAAAACAGCGGCGCTCGTGCTTCAGCGTCGTGGCCCGCCCCGTCTGCCGGTCGTATACCTTCACAACGGAGTAGTCTATCCTGTTCCAGCGGGGATCGTAGCGGCTCTCCGTCCACAGGATGCGGTTGTTGCGGTAGCTGAAATAATCGTCGAACCCTACGCCAGGGCGCGTCACCAGCTCCTCCCGCCCGTCAGCATGCCGGAGCCTGAAGGCCGGAATCTGTTTGTAGGAATTATTGAGGCAGATGAGCGTGCTGTCGTCCACTGCATACACATACCGGTAATTGGAAACGGTACGGCCGGCGGGTGTGAGCGTATCGGCGGCCTCCTGCTGCTTCGGCTCCCATGCTTTACGGTAATGGTCCAGCGAAGCTGCGAAGAAAGCTGCGGCGTTTTTGCCGGTGCGCCGCTTGAGGCTCTGGCTGAAGGGATAAAACACGCCGCGGTAACGCACGGCATCGTCTGTTACGCCTTTCCAGAAGTCTTTCCCGTACTGCAGCCTTCCGTAGCTGCTCATGAGGTAGCCGGTATGGTAGTGGTTAGGCATGTATCTCCTGAAAGAGCCGTTGCGGATCTGCATGTAGCTGTATCTTTTATCCGCCAGCGCAAGCGCCCTGAACCCGTCGAAAAAGGCCGGCAAACGCCCCCTGCCCTGTAAGCTGAGCGCCGTTTCCATCACCACCGCGTCCCCTTCCCAGAACCAGTCCGGCACCGCAATGCCGTTGGCCGCGCCCTGCCCCAGTTCTCCGCCAAGGATGGAGAACAGCTTGCTGATGCCTTTCCGGAAATTGTTGTTCTGCACCACGTGGCGGTATTCATGCAGGGCCAGCTGGTCCAGCCAGTTGATGGACCCGAGGTCCGTACTGTTGGGAGGCGGGGTAATGAAAAACTCGGACCGGAAGGGGCCGACCTGTACATACCCGTTGGACTGCAGGGTCCGGTGCTGAAGGATGATATTGATCTTTTTTATCCTCGGTCCCAGGCTGCCGGTGTTGTACCGGCTCATGTGCTGCACGAGGCCCGCCACCCGGCGGCCCTGTGTTTCCATGCCATGGGGAAAGATCACCCTCACCGTATCTGTATTCACCTGTTGCCACCTCTGGGATGGCGGGTTTCCACCGAATAGTTGTGCAGCCGCCTGGTTGGCTAATACAACGGCCAC
>CBFHAF010000339.1:0-5661 GCA_965653435.1 uncultured Chitinophaga sp. | reverse complement strand
GAGGGTTATATGCTGCGCGTACCGCGCGAAGGCCAGCAGTACCGCATCAAAGAACGTATAGCCGCCCTCGTTGGCACCGAAAGAACGGAAGCGTTCTACGGCGCCTGGCTGGCCAATCACACCACGCGGGCAGACATTGAAGCGATGAAAAAATGGGGCTTCAACTCCGTTCGCCTGCCCATGCATTTTAACCTGTACACGCTGCCGGCAGATAAGGAGCCGGTGCCGGGGAAAGACACCTGGATCGAAAAGGGTTTCCGGATGACGGACAGCCTGCTTGCCTGGTGCAGGGACAACCGCATGTATCTCATCCTCGACCTGCATGCCGCGCCCGGCGGCCAGGGGAACGATCTCAATATCGCCGACCGCGACGGCTCTAAACCTTCGCTCTGGGAAGACGGGGCGCAACAGCGCAAAACCGTTGCGCTCTGGCGCAAGCTGGCGGAACGTTACAGGAACGAGCCCTGGATCGGCGCTTACGACATTATCAATGAGCCCAACTTCGGATTCACTGATCCTGCGGGCGACAAGAACGGCACAAAGGAAAAAGACAATTCCAGCCTCCGCAAGCTGATGATGGAGATCACCGCGGCCATCCGCGAGGTAGACCAAAAACACATCGTGATCATTGAAGGCAATGGCTGGGGGAACAACTACAGCGGCGTGCTGCCGCTCTGGGACAAAAACATGGTGATGAGCTTCCATAAATACTGGAACTATAACGATGATAACTCCATCGCCCACATCCTCCGTTACCGCCGGGAAAACGATGTGCCCGTATGGGTAGGCGAAACGGGAGAGAACTCCAATGTCTGGTTCACAGAGGCTATCCGCCTGCTGGAAAAGAACAATATCGGCTGGGCCTGGTGGCCGCTGAAAAAGATCGGTATCAACAACCCGCTGGAAGTGAAAAGCAATGCGAATTACCAGCAGATGCTTGCTTACTGGCAGGATTCCACGAAGCCCAGGCCCGACGCGGATTCCGTATACCGCGGCCTGATGGAGCTTGCGGCGGCCACGAATTTCCATAACAACGTGTTGCACAAAGACGTGCTGGATGCGATGCTGCGCCAGCCGTCAAAGCCGGAGGCCGTTCCTTATGCAAAGGTTAAACTGAAATCAGGCACAGTGATCCCCGCGGTGGAATACGATTATGGCGCAAACGGTTTCGCATATTATGATACCGATACCGCCAATTACCGTGTATCTAACCCGAATCATACGGGCGGCAACCGCGGCGGCGCTTTCCGTAACGACGGGGTGGACATCCGCCGCGACGATACCGGCTATGCTGTGATCAGCATCGCGAAAGGCGAATGGCTGCAATACACGGTGGACGTGCAGAAAACAGGCACTTACACCGTAAAGCTGCTCGTGGCGGCTGATACAGCGGGAGCAAGCATCCAGCTACTGGGCAACGGCGTGCCGCTGGCCCCCGCCAAAGCGCTGGGCAATGAAAGCGGCTGGAGGATGCTGGAGATACCCGGCGTGCCTTTAAAGAAAGGTTCCCTGCCTTTCAGGGTGAGCGCTGAAGCAGGCGGCTACAGGCTGCGGGAAATCCGGTTCGAATAAGCGCGCCTGGCGGGTATTTGATGGATCGATACCGCATGTTTGACCACTAAGTATTAAACAGTTATACCAATATGCTATGCCGGGCCGGGTTTCATGGCCCGGCATTGCCATTCCCGCCGTAATGCATTTGTTCAACATAAATTATGAAGTAATAAAAATTTAATATATATTAGGGGTGAAAATTGTCTATTTAGCAACGCAATGCCCGAACAATCCGTCATAAAGCGGTTCGAAACCAGCTGCGTGGCCTGTGATACCTGGATCATAGCCTATAGGTCGTCCGCGTTCCCGCAAACGTATTACCTCGTTTGGTATACGGACAACTCCACGGGAGACAGGCTGCTGATGTTCAGGAAAACAGGCATCTTCGCGACAACGGATCTTGCGCATCTTCCCGCCGCGGCTGAGGCCCGGCTTACTTCCCTTCAACATACCGACAGGATCGTCCGCTGGCTGGACCAGGTGAGCGGGCTGACGCCTTCCGTGAGCAATGTGTACGATATGGACTACATTGCCAACGCCCTGCGCCGGAAAAAACTCAGCCTGAAAGTGATGGACGCCTTGTCCAATTTCATTGACCTCTTTGGGGATTACGCCAGTTCCCTCAAAAACACCGATCATTTGCAGGCATTCCGCGAACACCCGGTAATTGAGGCGTTCATCGCCCATTACTACCAGTATATCTTCTGGCCGCGCCTCCAGCAGGGGGGAAAGTTCAAAGAGCTGGAAAGGCCAGGGCTGGCGGTGGATCCCCGTGCGCTGCTGGACGTGTTCCAGGAAATGCGCGGGAATTTTGAAGCGGACATCAGGGTGATGGCGCCTACGGCACATTAATTTCTAAACCTGCATACCACATGGAAAAATCCAATTTGTTCGACCTGAATGTTGATGCCGAAATATCCGGTTATTTATCGGAAGCCGCCCGCTGGGGAAGATTCCTGGCGATCGTCGGGTTCATCGGCTGCGGTTTTATGTTCCTGTTTGCGATAATATTCGGTTTAGCGCCGTCGCAGAGCCCTTATATGGCACAAATGGGAGACATGTATGGAACCGGGGCGATGGCCAGCCGCGGCGTCCTGATGATCTTTTATTTGCTGACGGGCCTTCTCTATATTTTTCCCTGCATCTACCTGTTGCGGTTCTCCAGCAGGATAAAGCTGGCGCTCGCTTCCGCCGACCAGGCAGTGCTGAACGCCGCGTTCCTCAACCTTAAATCCTTATTTAAATTCATGGGAGTGATAACGATCATCGGGCTTGCATTTGCAGTGCTGATGATACTGGGCTCGATAGTGATCGGATTTTTTTACCTGAGTCAATAAACCAGCCTGCCGGAAAAAGAGAGGCCTCACAATTTGTTAGGCCTCTCTTTTTAATGTGTTTTACGCGCTACTTCCATATCCAGCCTGAAACTGACTGCCAGCGTTAGTTTTCGCATGGCAATAGCCAGCTGGTTCTCCACCGTTTTGGCGGAAAGCTGCATTACATCAGCTACTTCCTTATATTTTAACCCGTATTGTTTTACAAGGATAAACACTTCCCTGCACTTCGGCGGCAGCTCGCGGATGGCCTCTTCCAGCCTGCCCATCATTTCGGTGGTGATCATCAGCTGCTCAGGGTCGGGCATGAGCTGTACATCGTATTCATCGTTTTCCTCCAGGGGAACGTTCCTGTTCTTACGGCGCATATAATCGACCGCACGGTTGCGTGCGGCCACAAAAAGGAATACCTGCGGGTTGCGCACTTCGCGCAACGAGTTCCGCTTCTGCCAGCAATGAACAAAAACGTCGTGTGTGATCTCTTCGGCAACTTCCTTATCTCTGAGTAGCGTGGACGTATACCTGAACAATATCACGAAGAAATGATCGTAGAACCGCCGGAAAGCAATTTGATCCCCTTCTTCTGTCATTTTCCTGAATAAGGATGCAGTGTCTATCATACCGGCTGCAATTTATCATACGTAGATTACGATAAAGTTAACAAAAACCGGGTATAAAAAAATTTATCCTGCCTTTGGGGGTTTTTGAATGCTCCCCTCGTCCTCTCCCTGGTAAAAGGAAATTATTCTGATGAACGAACAGCTTGAACGCGTATACCTTTTAATGGCCAGGAAAGTTGCGGGCGAAGCCTCCGCAAAGGAGCTGGCTGAGCTGGAAACCTTGTTGGCCCAACATCCCGGATTGCAGTACACCTTTGATATAGCCTCGGCGTTGGAGCCGCTGCCGCGGCCGGATGATCCCGCCACGGCGGACGAGCAGGCCCGCAGGCAACGCGGCCTCCAAAAGCTGGATGAGCTGCTTGCCGGGGAAGAAGCACCGGCCCGGCGGGCATTCCGCCTGCCTGTGTGGGCTGTGGCGGCTTCCGCCATCCTGCTGGCAGGTATCGGCGCGCTGATCGTAAAACGCAGCATCAGCAACGCGCCCGCCGGATTGATAGAAACCGCCAAAGGCAACAGCAAAACAGAAGTGCACCTGCCGGACGGCTCGGTCGTAACCCTCAATGCCGGCAGCCGCCTGCGGTACGACTCGGTAGCCCTGCTTTCCGGCACGCGTGAAGTGAGCCTGGAAGGAGAGGGCTTTTTCAACATCAAAGCCGATCCCCAGCATCCCTTTATCATCAAGACCGGGAAGGTGGATATCAAAGTACTGGGCACCTCCTTCAACCTCAAAGCCTATCCCGGCGACAAACAGGTGGAAACCTACCTCTACAGCGGGAAAGTGGAAGTAAGCTACAAGCTCCTCGATAAGAACAAAGCCGTGGTGTTGCATCCCAAAGAACGGCTGGTGATCGATCTGCCCGCGCTGGAGCAGGTGGAAACCGCCGTGCCGGACAGGCAGGCGAAAAACATCGCCACCCGGCTCATTACGCCGAAACCCGAGGAAATGCTGGCAGATTCTATTGCGGCTCCCGGCTGGATGCAGGGCCGGCTCGACTTTGAGGACGTTACATTCGAGCAGTTGGCCAACGATCTCGAACGTTGGTATAACATAAAAATAGACATTAGAAATGAGGCGCTGCGCGGGGAAAAATTTACCGGCAGCTTTCAGCAGAAACCGCTGCCTGAAGTATTGCAGGCATTGCGTTACACGTTACAGTTCAGCTACAGGATCAACGAATCGCAGCACCAGGTGGAGATCTGGTAATTTATTCACCTTTTCAAACAAATGCCTATGTAACAGGAAAGATACTTGTTTGTATGAAAGGCCATGAAAAAGGGAAGTGCGGCAACACCTCCCTTATATCTGGCTGAAAAACTTATGCCGTCTGTCGCGAAACAGTGGATGGCTCATTTATTCAACCGACAACTCAAAAATATGAAAAAAACACTTTCATGCACATTTCCTATATCTGAAGCGTTCATTTTCAAAATAATACTGCGTATGAAATTGGTAGCCATCCTGATGCTGGCCGCTTTTTTGCAGGTTAGCGCGAAGGGGTATTCGCAGGAAAGGATTTCGCTGGACTACAGTAACATCAACATCAAGAAGCTGCTCAGCCTCGTCAGTAAAAAAAGTGATTACACCTTTCTATACCGGAATGTCACCATTCCCGATAAAACCGTGAGCATCCGTGTAAAGGATGCGCATGTGCTCCGCATTCTCGACGAAACGCTTGCCGGTACCGAACTTTCCTATAAAGAGCTGGGCGGAAAACTCATCGTGATCATTCCCGCGGGCGAAAAGCTGGACGCCCGGCCGGTTACCGGCAAAGTAACGGATGAGAACGGCGAGCCGCTCATCGGCGTGACAGTCATGGTAAAAGGCACGAACAAAGGCGCGCAAACGGATGCCAAAGGCGAATATTCGCTCGAAGTGCCGGAGAACGCCGTGCTGGTATTCTCCTACATCGGCCACGAATCACAGGAGATCGCCGTAAAAGGCAACGCCTCCCGCCAGGACATTGTAATGAAATCCGGCGCCAGCGGACTTTCTGAAGTGATCGTGGTAGGTTATGGCACACAGAAAAGGATCAACCTTAGCGGCGCCGTGGACGCCATTTCGGGCAAAGCGCTGCAAAACAGGCCCATCACCAACGTAAGCACAGGCCTGCAGGGCCTTTTGCCGAACCTCAACATTGGCGTTTCCAACGGGC
>CBFHAF010000338.1:0-5664 GCA_965653435.1 uncultured Chitinophaga sp. | reverse complement strand
TGCATACGTTCCCGCAACAACATCGCTGCGCCCGCCATTGAAATGGAAAACAACGGCGTGCACCTGGGCATACCGGCGGCCTGGTTCGCCCGCATGCTGGAACCTGCGGAAACCGGGTTTGACCATCACTTTGAGAACCCGGACGGCTCTGTGCTGAAAATACTGGTGGAAAAGGATTTTAAATGCCTTACGGTGCGCGACGAAGACGACAGCCAGGCCTTCGAGAACCCCGATGCGGGAAAAAACTGCTGATATGCTGACCGACAAACATAACCGGCCGGTAAGTTACCTGCGCCTTGCCGTTACAGACCGCTGCAACCTCCGCTGCACTTATTGCATGCCGGAAAAAATGCAGTTCCTGGACCGCTCGGCGCTGCTCAGTTATGAGGAGATCACCCGCACGGTGCGGGTACTCGCTGCCGAAGGCCTGCAAAGAATACGTATTACCGGCGGGGAGCCTTTCCTGCGCAAAGACCTGCTTTCGTTGCTGGAAATACTCTCCGGCTATTGCGAAACCGCCATCACCACCAACGGCGTGCTCACTGCGCCGTTCGTGCCCGCATTGCATAAGTTTGGCATCCGCAAGGTGAACCTCAGCCTGGACACCCTGCATGCGGAACGTTTCCGGCAGATCGCCCGCCGCGACCAGTTCGCCGCAGTTATGCATACGCTGCATACCCTGCTGGAGCACGATATGGAAGTGAAGATCAACATGGTGGTGATGAACGGTGTGAATACGGACGAGCTGGCGGCTTTCACTGCTTTAACGGAACAATACCCCGTATCGGTAAGGTTTATTGAAGAAATGCCTTTTAACGGCCAGGGCAACGGCTTTTCCGGCATACAATGGAACTACCGCCGCATACTGGATCATATCGGGAAAACATTCCCCCTGCACAAGCTCGCCGACGCGCCCGGCAGCACCTCGCTGAACTACGGCATAACAGGCCACAAAGGGAATATCGGCGTGATACCGGCCTTCAGCAGAACGTTCTGCGGCACCTGCAACCGGCTGCGCATTACGCCCACCGGCGGGCTTAAAACCTGTTTGTACGGTCATGATGCGCTGAACGTGCGCGACCTTTTGAGAGAAGGAGTTTCAGATGATGTATTGGTCAATGAGATCAGGACGGCCGTTGCGGGCAAATATGCGGACGGGTTCCAGGCGGAGCGCGCCAATGCGCGCAGGATAATGGAAAGTATGTCCGCCATCGGCGGCTGAGCGCTTATTTCATGAGCAGCCTGATGCCCGCATACAGGATCAGCACAGCGGTGGCCACTTCCACCCAGCGCGGCTTCAGCAGGGAAGCGCTCAGTCTTGAGCCTATCTGCCCACCGGCGATAACCGCCGCCAGCAAAGGCAATGTAACCCCGGCTTCGAACACCACCGCACTTTTAGCCCACTGCCCCAGCAAACCCGCCAGTGAATTAACGAGGATAAAAAAACTGCACAGTCCAGCGATATGTTTCGGCGAATCGTACCTGCCCAGCCTAAGCACCGGCGCGAGATAAATACCGCCCCCGATGCCCGTAATACCCGATAAAAGACCGATGGCTCCGCCCACGGCTGCAAACTGCCAGCCGCGCCGTTCCCTTACCGCGTATTGTTTTTCCCAGATCAGCTTCATCCCCATCAAGGCAGCCGCCAATACCAGGGCCAGGCCCAGCAACAGGAAAAACATCTCCTGCTTCACCGGCATATAGCTGCCGATAAATGCCATAGGTACGCTGAAAAGGCTTAGCTGCAAAGCTTTTTTCCAGGGCAAATGCCCGCTGGCATGGAACTGCCACACACCTCCGGCCACCACGGCCACGTTACAGATCAGCGCCGTGGATTTCAACAGCTGGAAACCAATGCCGTACAGGGCCAGCAAAGCCAGGTAACTGGACCCTCCGCCGAAACCCGCGGAGGAATAGATCAATGCGATGAGAAAAAATACCAGGCAAAGCTCGAAGATCATTTTTGTAAAATACGATATCCCATGCAGGCATGGTAATACTATTTTATCATCAGCTCACCCGGCCTTCTCCTACCTCTCACCAAGCTCTCACCTACCTCTCACCTAACTCCGTGCCCGGCCCTGAATATATGTTCAAATAATATGCATCCGGCAACCCGGTTTCCCGAACGGTATATTTTCCGGACCATCCGGTATATCCGCCGCTTCCGTCTTCCGTACCTCTCAATCCATGGTATGAACATTGCACGGCCAGTACCTGTTATACTAGATTTACACGCCTGCAAAACCGTTTTATGAAGACATTAGACGCAATCATTATCGGCTCCGGCCAGGCTGGGCCGCCTTTGGCCCGGAAGCTCGCCGCAGCCGGGCGCCGGACCGCACTCATCGAAAAACGTTTTGTAGGCGGAACCTGCGTGAACGACGGCTGCACACCCACCAAAACCATGATAGCCGCGGCCCGGCTCAGCTATCTTTCCCGTAAGGCGCAGGCATTCGGCATTCCTTCCGATCCCTCCCGGATATCGCTGCCCGCGGTGATGCAAAAGAAGAACGAAGTGGTGAACAGCTTCCGTTCGGGGCTGGAAAGGTCGCTGCAAAAAACGGATAATATCGAGCTCATTTATGGCACCGCCCGCTTCACCGGCCCCAGGACCGTCAGCGTGAACGGCGAGACCTTCACCGCGGAGCATATATTCATCAATACCGGCGCAAGGCCCGCCATACCGGGTATCCCGGGGCTTGCGGAAGCAGGTTACCTCACGTCCACCACCATCCTCGGCCTGGAAGAAATACCGGCGCACCTCGCCATACTCGGCAGCGGTTATATCGCCATGGAACTGGGGCAGATGTTCCGCCGCTTCGGCAGCAGCGTGACCATACTGGAGCGTAATCCCGCGCCGCTGAACAAAGAGGACGATGATGTTGTGGCCGCCATCATGCAGGTATTGGAAGAAGAAAATGTTACTTTTCTTACAAATGCTGCGGTTAACAAAGTATCCCGTAAATTAGACGGTTCAACGGAGCTGACATTGATGCACGAAGGCCTGGAAAAACAGATCACATGCAGCCACCTGCTGGTAGCCGCAGGCAGGGCGCCCAATACGGAAGAGCTGGATCTTCCCGCCGCAGGCGTCAAAACCGGCCCCGGCGGGCATATTGAAGTGAATGACCGGCTGGAAACCTCCGCTCCCGGCGTTTATGCGCTGGGAGATGTGAAAGGAGGCCCCGCTTTTACGCATATTTCCTATAACGATCATCTTATTGCAGCCCGCAACATTTTAGAGAACCAGGCATTGACCATTAAAGACCGTTTAACGCCCTATTGCATGTTCACAGACCCGGAGCTGGGCCGTGTAGGCCTCACCGAAAAAGAAGCGCTGAAACAGGGCTTTAATATAAAAGTCGCGCGCCTGCCCCTCACCAAAGTGGCAAGAGGCATCGAAACCGGCGAAACACGCGGACTGATGAAAGCAGTGATCAATGCGGACAACAAAGAGCTGCTCGGCGCCGCCATCCTGTCCGTCAGCGGCGGCGAGATCATGTCCGTTCTGCAAATGGCCATGATGGGGCGCTTAACATACGAACAACTGCGGGATAACGTGTTCGCACATCCCACATTCTCAGAATCCTTAAACAACCTTTTCCTTTCGCTCGATAATGATTGAAGTACGGCATCTCCGGAAGAATTTTAACGGCACGCCCGCCGTGCACGACGTTTCCTTTACCGTTGCGGAAGGCGAGAACCTCATCCTGCTCGGCACCAGCGGCTGCGGCAAAACCACCACGCTGCGCATGATCAACCGCCTGCTGGAACCTGACGGAGGCGAAGTTTATTTCCGCGGCGCCAATACCCGCGATCTCAAACCGGAGCTCCTCCGCCGCCAGATGGGTTACGTGATGCAGCAAACCGGCCTGTTCCCGCATTACACCGTGGAAGAAAATATCGCCATCGTGCCCAGGCTGGAAAAGTGGGACAAACACCGCATCCAGGAAAGGACCGGCGTATTGCTTGCCAAGCTGGGCCTTGCCCGCGAAAGCCACGCGCATATGTTCCCGCACGAGCTCAGCGGCGGCCAGCAGCAAAGGGTAGGCCTTGCCCGCGCGCTTGCCGCCAACCCGCCGGTGCTGCTGATGGACGAGCCTTTCGGCGCGCTCGACCCCGTTACCCGCCACCGCATCCGCAAAGAATTCGCGGAGCTGGACGAGTTCAGGGAAAAGACCATTATCATGGTCACGCACGATATACAGGACGCCTTTGCGCTGGGCGACCGCATCTGCCTGATGGATAAAGGAAAAATAGTGCAGCTGGGCACCCCGCAGGAACTGCGGGAACACCCGGCCAATGAATTTGTAAGCAACTTCCTGAAAGGACAATATGAAGCACCATGAACGGATTTTTCGCATTCCTCGCCTCGCAGTCTGACAAGCTGCTGCAGCAAACGCTCACGCACATCAATCTCACCCTGGTGAGCGTGGCCATTGCCATTGCAGTGGGCGTGCCCCTCGGCATCCTGGTAGCCAAAAGGCAGAAGCTTTCGGGAACCGTGCTGGGCTTTGCCGGCGTAATGCAGACCATTCCCAGCATTGCGCTGCTCGGCTTCCTGATACCATTGCTGGGCATCGGCCCGAAACCGGCCATCTTCGCGCTTTTCCTGTATGCTTTGTTGCCTATCATCCGCAATACCTACACCGGCATCACCGGGGTGGACGCTACCGTGAAAGAAGCCGCCAAAGGCATGGGCATGACGCCCTGGCAGGTGCTTTTCAAAGTGGAGCTTCCCCTGGCCATGCCCGTGCTTATCGCAGGCATCCGCACGGCGGCGGTGATCAACGTGGGCGTGGCTACACTCGCCGCTTACATTGCAGCCGGGGGTTTAGGAGAATTCATCTTCGGCGGCATCGCGCTGAATAATACGGACATGATACTGGCAGGCGCCATTCCTGCCGCCTTGCTCGCCCTGCTGTTCGATTTCCTGCTGTCGCGCATTCAAAAGACCAACTGGCGGAAATACAAGCTGCTGCTGGGTGGCGCGGGCATTGCCGTGCTTTGCTTCGCCATGCTGCCCGCAGCCACAAAAGGCAAGCTGCTGGCAGGTTTCACGCCGGAGTTCATGGGCCGGCAGGATGGGTATCTCGGCCTCAAAAATGTATATGGCCTGCGCATCCCGACCGTCGTGATAAACGATGCCGTGATGTACCAGGCCCTGCATGAGAACAAGCTCGATGTGGTGAGCGGGTATAGTACCGACGGGCGCATCCGCGCATACGACCTCGTGATACTGGAAGACGATAAATTCATCTTCCCGCCCTATTACGCGGCACCGGTTGTGCGCCAGGCCGCAATGGAGCAGTTCCCGGAGCTGGAAGGCGCCCTCAACCTGCTGGCCGGGAAGATCAACGACTCCGTGATGACCGGTCTCAACTACAGGGTCGATTACCTGAAACAAAGCCCCGAGCAGGCAGCGCGGGAATTCCTGCAGCAAAACCGCCTGCTCCTTCCGCCGCGGGCAGGAAATAAAGGCGTGGTCCGCATCGGGTCCAAAATATTCACCGAGCAATATATCCTCTGCGAAATGTACAAAATGCTCATCCGGGGGCATACGGATCTGGCCGTGGATTCCAAAACCGGATTAGGTGGCACGAAAATTTGTTTTGATGCATTAACGAACAACCAGATAGACCTTTATCCCGAATATACAGG
>CBFHAF010000337.1:0-5664 GCA_965653435.1 uncultured Chitinophaga sp. | reverse complement strand
AGCCGGGCGATTGGGCCTTCTCGGGCTCCCATACGCTGGAATATTCTTTCAGTGCCTATGCGGTGGCACAGTGGGCAAAAGCGCTTGGGAAAACAGGCGATTACAATACCCTGATGAAACTGTCCAGAGGCTGGGAAAAGATCTTTGACCCGGCTACAAAGTATATGCGGCCCCGTTATGCCGACGGCCGCTATGTGGACAACTTCAAACCCACCGAGCCCTGGCGCGGCTTCCAGGAAGGGAATGCGGGACAGTACACCTTCTATGTACCGCATGATCCCGAAGGCCTGGTAGCCAAAATAGGCAAGGCGGAATTCAACAGGAGGCTGGACAGCATTTTCACTGCCGCGCAAAAAACAACCTTTGGCGGCGGCACCACCATCGATGCCTTCTCCGGCCTTTCCGCACCTTACAATCACGGCAACCAGCCCTGCCTGCAAATGCCCTGGATGTTCAACTACTCCGGCAAGCCGCATCTTACCCAGAAATGGGTACGGGCGATTTGCAACGAGTTTTACGGCACCGAAGGCGTACACGGCTACGGCTACGGGCAGGATGAGGACCAGGGGCAGCTCGGCGCCTGGTACGTGATGAGCGCCATGGGGCTGTTCGACGTGCAGGGCGGGGCAGCGGCCAAACCTGTGATGCAGATCGCTTCTTCACTGTTCGACAAGGTGGAGATCAGGCTGAATAAAAAGTATTACAAGGGTAATACTATCGAGATCGTTACGCACAACAACAGCACGGGCAATATCTATCTCCACCAGCCAACATTCAACGGCAAAAAACTTCCACGGAACGCTATACCGTTCGAACAACTGACGAAAGGAGGCAAGCTGGAGTACAAGCTGTCAGGCAAACCTGCTGCGTATTGATGCCGCGGGCCCATAAAAAAAGAATATTCCACATCTGATCAAAAAAATTAAGCCTATGCTAGCTTATTATCACGTTATCGCAGAAAGGCTCTCGCGCAGAAGCAGGCTCCCGCTGATGGTGCTGCTGCTCCTGCTGGCGGCGGGCCGCGGCGCATATGCGCAGGAACCACGTACTATTACCGGGCGCGTTACGGACGATGTCACCAAACAACCCATCCCGGGCGTATCCGTTTCACTCAAAGGCACCGGCACCGGTACAGCCACGGCCGCCGACGGTACCTTTTCCTTAAAGATCCCGGCCGGCAGCAACCAGCTGCTGGTATTCTCTTCCATCGGTTATGCCAGCCAGGAAGTGCCGCTCACATCAGCGCCTCAGCTGAACATATCCCTTAAAGTGTCCAGCAGCACATTATCGGATGTGGTAGTGGTGGGATACGGCACCCAGAAGCGCACCAGCCTTACGGGCGCGGTGAGCGTGGTGACCGCGAAGGACCTGGAGGGCAAGCCAGTTACCAGTGCGGTACAGGCCCTGCAGGGCGCTGCGCCCAACCTCATCATCCAGCAGAACGCTACGGAGCCCGGCGCGGCCATCAATATCAACGTGCGCGGCGTCAGCACCGTCAACAATACCAGCCCGCTGATATTGGTAGACGGTGTGCCCGGATCGCTCGATCTGCTCAATCCGAACGACATCGAAAGCATCAGCGTGCTGAAGGATGCGGCTTCCTCCGCCATCTACGGCTCCCGCGCAGCCAACGGGGTGATACTCGTTACCACCAAAAAAGGGAAGCTCAACAAAGTGCCCCGCATCACCTACAATGGTATGGCGGGCGCGCAGCAGCCTACCTTCCTCATCAAACCGGTGAGCGGGGTGGAATATATGCAGCTTAAGAACGAGGCGCTGGTAAATTCCGGGCAAACGGCGCAATTCTCCCCCGAACAGATCCGCCGGCAGGGAGAAAAAGGCTCGGAAAAATGGTGGATGGATGAAGTGATGCGCCCCGCCGCATTACAGCATAACCACAACCTCGGCGTAACAGGCGCGGTGGGCAAGGTAGCCTACCTTGTTTCCGGCGGGTACCTGGACCAGAACAGCCTCTACCGCGGGCCTGATTATGGCTACCAGCGTTATAACGCTCGCGCCAACCTCAGCACGCAGCTGGGTAAATTAAAGCTGGGCGGCAATTTCGCCTATGCAAAGCAGAAGATCAGGGAGCATGCCTATTATTCCGACTGGCTGATCTCCACGGCCATCCGCATTCCCCGGATCTATCCTATAAAAGACACGGCCGGCCATTATTTCCTGGCGCCCACCGCTTCCAACAACCCGCTGGCACAGCTGGAGCAGGGCGGCCGCAGGCTGTACAACAACGACAGCTACAATTACATGGCCAATGCAGAATATGCCATTACCAGCCACCTCTCCGCCAAAGTGGTGTACGGGGCAGACATCCGGGTGAATAACATGGACGAGTTCCGCCGGTCCATCAACTATGCGCCTTATTCCGGGTCGGACAACCAGAGCGCCAGAACGGTAAACCATGCGCGCAGCATACAGGACAACTTCCAGGCATTGCTCAACTACGACCGCACTTTCAATAAAGTACATGAAGTAAAAGCGCTGCTGGGTTATGCCACCGAAGGCTGGAAAAATGAGTACAGTCAGACCCGCAGGCTCAACGTGGATAATACCACCGGCGATTCCACCGCGGGTACCGAAACCCTCAGGGGCTTCAACGATACCTACGATACCCGCATCGACCAATGGGCGCTTAACTCCGCGTTTGGCCGGTTGAACTATAGTTTCAACAACCGTTATTATTTCGAATTCAATTTCCGGTACGACGCATCCAGCCGTTTCGCCAAAGGCAACCGCGGCGCATTTTTCCCTTCGTTCTCCGCCGCCTGGCGTATCACCGACGAGCCGTTCATGGAAACGGTGAAGCAGAAGCTGGGCGACCTGAAACTGCGCGGTTCATGGGGCCAGCTGGGCAACCAGCAGATCATTTCCAATTACGGCTACATGAACGTGTATACGACCGTGAGCAATATGTACGGCTTCAATAATCTCGTGCAGTCCGGCTCTTCCTCAGCGGTGGGCAACCCGGTGATCACATGGGAATCCGCCAACTCCGCCAATATCGGTTTCGACCTGTCCATGCTGGATAACCGGCTTACCATCAGCTACGATTATTTCCACAAGATCACGGATAATATCCTGCTGCAGCTGCCCGCACCCGGCCTGTACGGCGCCACTCCGGCCTTTCAGAACGCCGGTAAGGTGAAGAACCAGGGCTTTGAGCTGGCCGTTAACTACAGGGCTAAGACCGGGGAATTCAACCATACCGTAGGAGCCAACCTGGCGGACAACCTGAACGAGATCGTTGATTTCAAAGGCCGCACCTTCATCCAGGAAGGGGACGTTACGTACATCAACCGCGAAGGATACCCGATCAGCGCCTATTACGGTTACGAAGCAGACGGTTTTTACCAGAACCTGGAAGATATCAAGAACAGCCCCAAACCGGCTTTCGCGAACCAGGTAAAACCTGGCGACATCAAATACGTAGACCGCAACGGCGATGGCGTGATCAATAACGACGACCGTTTCATCATGGGCAATCCTTTCCCGCGCTTCACCTTCGGGCTGAACTACAGCGTGACTTGGAAGGGTTTTGACGCCAGCATTTTCATACAGGGCGTCGGCAAAAGGAACGTGTTCCTGCGCGGCGAAGGAGTAGAGGCATTCCATAACAACTGGGACAACGTGTATGCACAGCATATAGACCGGTGGACGCCGAACAATCCGGACGCCGCATATCCCCGCCTCACCATCGGTACAGAATCCGTTAACAACAGGGCTAATTCCACTTTCTGGCTGGAGAACGCCGCTTATGCGAGGCTGAAGAATGCGCAGCTCGGTTATACGCTGCCTTCCAGCCTGACCAGCCGGGCAAAGATCCAGAAGGTACGGGTCTACCTCACCGGGCAGAACCTGTGGACCGTAACAGGCATGAAGAACGGCATGGACCCGGAGCTCACGGAGTTTAACAATACCCTCAACCTGAACCAGCTGAGCAGCGCCACGAGCGGCCGCATTTACCCGGTTCAGAAAGTATGGGCGGTAGGGCTGGATATCAACTTTTAACCACGTTTAAATGATCGCAATATGCGTATAAGAAAGTATTGTTCAATTGTGTTGGGGGCGCTGCTGCTCGGAGCCGCGGGCTGTAAGAAGCTCGACCTGGGCCCGTCCTACCAGGATACCGATCTCACTTTCTGGCAAAAGCCGGAAGCCGCGGAGCAGGTGCTCAATAACTGCTACGCCGGCATGTACTCAGACGATTATTATTTCTTCAACGAAAGTCTCAGTGATAATTCCTTCAGCTCCAGCTCCGTGAACGGCGGCGCCGCGCAAAGCATTGCAGCCGGCGCGTACGACGGCCGTACCAACCGCGTGGCAGGGGAGTGGGCGTTTCATTACGGCGGCATCCGCAACGTTAATAATCTCATTGCCAACATAGATAAAGTGCCCGGTCTCGACGCCGGCCTGAAGGCCCGTTACCTCGCCGAAGCAAGGTTCATCCGGGCCTTCCATTACTTCCACCTCGTTACCTGGTATGGCGATGTGCCGCTGATCAAAAACGAAATATCGTACGAAGAAAGTTTCCAGATCGCCCGCACGGCCAAAGCCGAAGCGATCAGCTACATACTCGCCGAGCTGGATGAAGTGACCGCCGTGTTGCCGTTGAGATCCGCTTATCCTGACGCGGACAAAGGCCGCATTGCCAAAGGCGCCGCCGCGGCCCTCAAAGCCAAAGTGCTGCTCTACGACAGCAAGTGGAGCGAAGCTGCAGCCGTGCTGGAGCAGATCATGGCGGGCACCTATGGCGTTTACACGCTGTTCCCTTCCTTTGCCGGCATTTTTCAGCCGGAGAATGAGAATAACAGCGAAGTGATCCTCAACCTGGAGTTCGTACCGGTGAGCAGAACGCACGCCATGCAGCGTTTCTTCATTCCCTTTACAGAAGGCACGCTCATCAGCGGCATGGCGCCTTCACAGTCGCTGGTAGACAATTTCATTATGACCAACGGCAAGGGCATCAGCGAAGCAGGATCCGGTTACGACGACAATGCTCCTTTCCGCAACCGTGATCCGCGGCTGGAAGCCACCATCATTCACGACGGCTCTTCCTTTACCACCAAGCGCGGGGAAACCATCACCATCCGGACCGCGCCCGGCAGCGGCGATAACGCGGCAGACAAAGCGGACGCCTCCAAAACAGGCTATTATTTCCGCAAATACTACGATCGTACGGCAGACGGCAACAATAACTCCGGGCTCAACCTGATACTCATCCGTTATGCAGATGTGCTGTTGATGTACGCGGAAGCAAAAGCGATGATGAACCAGCTGGACGCGGCCACATGGGATAAGACCATCAAAGCCATCCGCCAGCGCGCAGGCTTCAGCGACCCGGCCGCGCTCAACTTTTCGAACTACGCCGGTTTGAGCAATGCCGCGAAAACAGACCTCGTGCGCCGCGAGCGCAGGAGCGAACTGGCGCTGGAAAGCCAGCGGATATTCGACATCCGCCGCTGGAAGATCGCCGAGACAGTCATGAACGGCATCCTCTACGGCATGAAAGTGGGCAACAGCCATCTTGTGGTGGACAGGCGCGTATTCAATGCAGGCAGGCATTACCTGTGGCCGGTACCGCAGGCGGATATAGACATGAACAAGAACCTGCTGCCCAACAACACCGGCTGGTGACCTGTACAACCTTTA
>CBFHAF010000336.1:0-5672 GCA_965653435.1 uncultured Chitinophaga sp. | reverse complement strand
TCGGCAATTTTTTCAACTGACTTTTTGGGCATGAAGCGAAAATTTATGATCACGCAATCCGATGGAGGGACAAATCCCGTCATCGAAATCTAAATTATTGAAATTTATGAACTTGCAGGATCGCTGGAAACTATCATCGCCTGTCATTTCCGATTATTACCATTTTTTCTCCCATTATTCCACCGGAATGACCGCCGCATTTTGCCAATTTCGCAGGATGAACATAAGTGAACGCATTATCGTTGCCGGAGGCGGCCTCAGCGGCTTGCTCTTGGCATATCAACTGCAACAGGCCGGCATCGATTACCTAGTTCTCGAAGCTGCGCCACGGCTCGGTGGGAGAATACAGACGATTACCGGCCGGGCCGGCACGCCCCTGGAGCTGGGCGCTACTTGGTTCTCCAATCAGCACCCGAACCTGCTCTCACTCATCGAAGAACTGGATTTGGAAAAATATCCGCAGTTCGCCGCGGGCATTTCCCTTTTCCAAACAAAATCTTTCGAGCCTTCCCAGCAATTCTTCGTTCCGGAATCCGACGCACCATCCTACAGGCTCCGCGGCGGCACCAGCGAACTGATCAATGCCCTGGCCCAAAAGCTGCATCGAGAGAACATTTTGCTGAATGCCGCCGTGAGCATCGTCGAAGTAAATGAAAATGAAGTAGTGATCACTACGCGGAATGGCAATCGGTATGAGGGAAAACAAGTGGCCATCTGCCTCCCACTACAACTGGCTGGTTCCACCATCGATTTCAGTCCGGCGTTACCGCCACGGCTCATGGAATTGTTGCCCAGCGTCCAGACCTGGATGGCCGGCTCGATAAAATTCACGCTCGAATATGCCAATCCCTTCTGGCGCAACCGCGGGTTCTCCGGGATGCTGTACAGCCATGCAGGGATCATCGTCGAAATGTACGACCACACGAATTTTGAAAACGACCGCTACGGGTTTACCGGTTTCCTGAACAGCGGGACGGCTGGCTACCTCCAGGAAACCCGGAAAGACCTGGTACTGGCGCAGCTAACCGACTTACTCGGCCCGGAAGCTGCCGATCCGCTCTTCTACGCCGACAAGATTTGGACGGATGATTTCCTAATGGCAGGAACCCCGGCGTTCAGCGCCCCTCATCAAAACAACGGACATCCATTGTTGCAGGAATCGTACTTCGACAACCGGCTATTTTTTTGCGGTACCGAGTCGGCTACGCAATGCGCGGGTTACATGGAAGGCGCCGTCGTATCAGCCCGGCGATGGGGAGCGAAGTTACGTTCATCTTACCGTTACACCATATAAATACAATTTTGTACGTTGACGCTCTACCTCATGCAAAACAACAGCTAATTCATGGCAGCGGAACTTGCAGACACACAAACGGAAACCAAAGCGCAGCGGCTCAAAGAGATCGCCGTATCCTGTCTGAAACTGGGAACTATCGGGTTTGGAGGTATCGCTGGCATGATTACCACAATCGAAAATGAAATGGTGATCAGGCGGAAGTGGATCGACTACCAGCATTTTATGGATGTGCTCAGCACGTCGTACATCATCCCCGGCCCAAACGCAGTGGAAGTGGTAATGCACTGCGGAAAGGAGCGCGGTGGCCGACTGGGGCTCGTGGTGGCGGGGATCTGTTACATATTCCCGGCTATGGTCATCTGTCTGGTCTTGGGGTATTTCTATCAAAAGTATAGTGCACTGCCTGATGTGCAGCAATTCATGTTCGGGATTCGCCCTGCGATCACGGCGCTTGTCATCGGAACCGTAATCCGGCTTTCCGACAAAACACTGCGGAATAATAAAACACTGATCTTCTTGTGCCTGTTGGTCTTCGCCGGCTCGCTGTACGGAGTAAACAAGGTGTTGTTGATCTTTGGAGCGGGCATTCTGAACTACCTGGCAAGTATTGCGAGTGGAAAACTGCCCGGCTTCGCAGGACTAGTCTACATTCTGCATTTGCAGCAAGCAGGCACCCGCTTTTCTGAAAGTACATTGTTCCTGATCTTCCTGAAGATAGGCGCGATCCTTTATGGCAGCGGGTACGTCCTTTTCGCGTATATGGACGAAGCCCTTGTCCGCAGCCATCACTGGCTCAGCCGTCAGCAACTCATGGACGCGATCGCGGTCGGCCAGATTACCCCCGGCCCCATATTGTCTAGCGCTACATTCGCGGGGTACATTATCGGTGGGACGTCGGGCGGCATTGTTGCAACCGCTGGTATTTTCATGCCGTCATTCTTCATTTCGTTCTTTTTACATAAACTATTATCGTCTGCGCGGAAGAGCCAAAAGTTGCGGGTGTTCCTGGACGGGCTCAGCGCCGCTTCGATCTCGATCATCGGGGTGGTGGGGATTCACCTACTAACTGCTTCGGTGCAGCAATGGCAGGGAAGCCTAATCTTGGTTATATGCCTTTCTTTGACACTTTTCTTTAAGAAACTCAGCACCGTTCTTGTCATTTTGATCGGCAGTATTGGAGGGGCGTTCCTACTTAATTGGGCATAATGATAACTGCCGATCAAAATGTCGATTCCACCTCTTTAAATATGCTATGATTCATAAACTGTTTTCATGTACTTCATGCTGGTATTATCGCTTAGGCCGTCTTTCAAAGTGAGGTAGTAGAAAAATCCTCTGCCAAAGGGTAGTCGATTTTCCTGCCGGACAACTGTCACTGGATATGATTTCGGAGCCTGTTGCTATTGTGAAAGTGAGTAAATCCCGCAGGATTGAATATACAAGGAGTAGTATTACCGTAAAGCCAGTCAGCCATTCAGGACGTACGAAATTGCCGGAACATCTACGTAGGGAAGAAATAGTACTGGACCCCGATCATTTACCGGCAAGCAGTAAAAAGATCGGTCAGGAAGAAACTGAGCAGTTGAAATGTGTGCCGGCTGAGCTCTATGCAAAGAAATATATCCGGCCTAAGTACCTGTTGTCAACCAATGAAAACGAGACAGCCTGATATCGTAACACGAGCATTATCGATAAAAATCGGTGATCTAATTTAATGCAAATGGACACTATCTCAAATTCGTAATGATAGTTCTGCTCTTTATAAAGCCACGTAAACTCAATCGCTGAATGCAGATCTTTATAGAGTAAATTATAGAGCAAAAAAAGAAGACCCGCACCAAGTGCGAGTCTCCAAACTTTCCAGTGACCCCGCAGGGACTCGAACCCTGGGCCCGCTGATTAAGAGTCAGCTGCTCTACCAACTGAGCTACGGAGTCATTCGCCCGTTTTAAGAAGCGCACAAAAGTAATAAAAAATATTAAACAGGCAATATCCTGTACGCGCAATGCCTCGCACCCTCCAATACATGGTCCATGCGTTCTATGGTGCCCCATTCGCGGAAGATCTGCTGGAAAGTTTGCAGCTCCACCTAGCAGATGTCGTGGCAGGCGTTGGCCGCGGCGCAGATAGGGCAGTGGTTCTCTATCATCACGAACCCTTCGCCTTCGCGCCGGTATTCCGCCAGGTAGCCGTCGCGGCTGCGCAGCTCGGTGAACTTGCGCACCTTGGCTTCCAGGCTTTCTTCCTCCTTAATGATGTCGTAATAACGCAAAAGCGCCTTATGCTCCCGGGCGGAGATCACGTTGCCCAGGGCTTCGTCTCCCAGCACATCGCGGATGGTGTTGATGAGCTGTACCGTCAATTCGGCATGCGTATCGGGGAAACGGCGGTTGCCGCGCTCGCTCAGGCTCCATACCAGGCTGGGCCGGCCCACGCCCTTGGAAATCGACTCAAATACCACCCAGCCTTCCTCCGCCAGGCGCTGCAGCTGCTGCCGCGCGCCCTCGCCCGTAATGCCCAATTCCTGCGCTATCCCATTGGTACTCAATGGTCCCTTGGTTTTTAACAACAGTAACAGCCGGTCGGTTGAAGAGGTATGATATGCTTTGTAATTTTCCAAGTTTTCACTTGCTTTATTCGCAAATATCGTAACTTTGTCGGGATTTCAAGCAATGATTTTATTCTTCATTCCTGAAATTCCCGCTGACAATGAGGGATTCCCGCTTCCGAGGTACTATCTTTGTACCCTGATTTCGGAAATTAAGGAGCAAATACCAGGTCATTTTCAGCATTTTAGACCCAATTAACTGATAGAGAAGTATATAAATATATGAGCGCAGAACAAGACATATTGCAGGAACTGGCGGGCCGCGATTACGAGTTCGGATTTGAGACGCAGATCGAAATGGATATTGCGCCTCCCGGGCTGAACGAGGATATCATCCGCTTCATTTCCGCCAAAAAACAGGAACCGGAATGGCTCCTGGAATGGCGGCTGAAAGGATACCAGCTTTTCCAGAAACTGACTATGCCCACCTGGCAGAATTTCAAGCTCCCTGAAGTTGACTTCCAGGGCGTTTCCTATTATGCCGCACCGAAGAACAAGGTAAAGTATAACAGTCTTGACGAAGTAGACCCTGAGCTGCTGGCCACTTTCGCCAAGCTGGGCATCCCGCTCGAAGAACAGAAAATGCTTTCCGGCGTAGCGGTAGATGCGGTGTTCGACAGCATCTCCGTAGCCACCACCTTTAAAGCGCAGCTTCACGAGCTGGGCATTATCTTCTGCTCCTTCGGCGAAGCCGTGCAGGAGCACCCTGAGCTGGTTAAAAAATACCTCGGCACCGTAGTGCCCCAGGCAGATAATATTTACGCCGCGCTGAACTCCGCCGTGTTTTCAGACGGTTCTTTCGTATACATTCCGAAAGGCGTCCGCTGCCCGATGGAATTATCCACTTATTTCCGCATCAACGCCAAGAACACCGGCCAGTTCGAGCGTACGCTCATCATCGCCGACGAAGGCAGCTACGTAAGCTACCTGGAAGGCTGCACCGCCCCGATGCGCGACGAGAACCAGCTGCATGCGGCAGTTGTGGAGCTCATTGCGCTGGACGACGCGGAGATCAAATACTCCACCGTGCAGAACTGGTACCCCGGCGATAAGGAAGGGAAAGGCGGCATCTACAACTTCGTGACCAAACGCGGCATCTGTAAAGGAAAGAACTCCAAGATCAGCTGGACGCAGGTGGAAACCGGCTCCGCCATCACCTGGAAATACCCGGGCGTGATCCTGCAGGGCGACAATTCCATCGGCGAGTTCTATTCCGTAGCCGTTACCGCCAACAAACAGGTGGCGGATACCGGTACCAAAATGATCCATATAGGGAAGAATACGAAGAGCCGTATTATTTCCAAAGGCATATCCGCCGGCCACGGGCATAACACGTACCGCGGCCAGGTGAAAGTAGGCCCCAATGCGGCCAACGCCCGTAACTTCACGCAGTGCGACTCGCTGCTGATCGGCGACCGCTGCGGCGCGCATACTTTCCCCTACATCGAATCCAAGAACAATACGGCCATGGTAGAGCACGAAGCCACTACCTCCAAGATCGGGGAAGACCAGGTGTTTTACCTCAATCAGCGCGGTATAGACAACGAGCAGGCCGTGAATATGATCGTGAACGGATACGCAAAAGAAGTACTTAACCAGCTGCCCATGGAATTTGCCGTGGAAGCGCAAAAATTATTATCCATTACGCTGGAAGGCAGTGTTGGATAACATAAACAAACAAAGAAATGCTCAATATCAAGAACCTGCATGCTGCAGTAGAAGGAAATGCTATTCTGAAAGGCATTAATCTGAATGTAAAAGCGGGCG
>CBFHAF010000335.1:0-5679 GCA_965653435.1 uncultured Chitinophaga sp. | reverse complement strand
GTCCACCTCCAGCCTGATAGCCGGGTAATCCAGCGGCGTGCTCACCTGGAGGTCGCGCAGGGAAGGATTTTTTTTCAGCTCCTGCAGCAGGCGCTGCGCGGTTTTCCGGCCTTCCGCAAGGTTCCTGTTCGTTACCGCGATCTCGATGGGATTGGTGCTTCCGAGGTTCAGCACCTGCTCCACGATATCGCCCGGCTCAAATGATATCTTTGCGCCCGGCATTTCCTTTTCCACGGCGGCGCGGAGCGATTCCTTGTATTCCGCAACGGGGATGACGCCGCGCTTCAGCTTGATACGCGTCACGGATTCATGCGGCCCGCCCGTCCACAGGTGGATATAATTCACCGGATAGCTCGAAGGCTGTGTGCCGACGAACGCCGAGGTGATCTCGGTATTGTTCTTCCCCGCAATGCTGTCCGACAAAACAAGGAGCCTGCGCGTTGCATCTTCCGTGCGTTCGAAACGCGTACCCACGGGAAGGCGCAAACGGACCTGGGCCTGCCCGCTGTCTGAACGGGGAAATAATTCCGTGCCCGTTGCCAGGTACAGCATCACGGCCAGACCTGCGGAAATAACGAGGAACAATGCCGTAACAAAACCGGCTCCCGCCTGCAACCTTTGCCCGGCGGCCCTGTAGCGTATTTTAATTTTTTCGAACCAACCTTCCTTTTGTGCGCCGCTCACATGATCAGGCAGTATTTTACCGGCCAGTACAGGCACGAACGTTTGCGACAGCAAAAACGAGGCGATCATCGAAAAGGCCACTGCGAGCGACAGCGGGAGGAACATGGCTTTCGGCACGCCGTTCATAAAAAATGAAGGCACGAATACAGCGAGGATGCTCAGCAATATGAGCAGTTTCGGGCCGGCAATTTCCCGGCAGGCGTCGAGCACCGCGCGGGCTTTGTTTTTGCCCAGCTCCATATGCCGGTGTATGTTCTCCACCGTCACCGTTGCTTCGTCTACCAGTATGCCTACAGACAATGCGAGGCCTCCCAGCGTCATGATATTCACGGTTTGCCCCGTGAGGTACAGCAGAGTGGCGGAGCTCAGCAGCGCCAGCGGGATGGTGAGTATCACGATCAGGGCGCTGCGCCTGTCTCCCAGGAAAAGCAGCACCATCAGGCCCGTCAGGATGGCGCCCAGGCCGCCTTCAAACAGCAGGCTTTTCAGCGAGTTCACCACATAGCCGGACTGGTCGAAGGCGTAGGTCACTTTAATATCTTCGGGGATGGCGGCCTGCATGTCAGGCAATGCGGCTTTTACCCGCTGCACCACTTCCCAGGTAGAGGCATCGGCCCTTTTTGTAACGGGAATATAAACGGAGCGTTTGCCGTTGATCAGCGCGTAACTGGTCGTTACATCCGCGCCCATGCTCACGTTCGCGATATCCTTCACATACACGGCCGGCCCGGCGCCCAGTTGCAGCGGCATGTTCTGAAGGTCTTCCAGCGTTTCTATCATGCTGTTCTGCGGCGTGATATAAGCGGTGTCGCCTATACGCAGGTTGCCGGCAGGCGAAATGCTGTTGAATTTCACGAGCGACTGCACCACCTGGTCGGGCGTAAGGTTATGGCTGCGTATCTTCTCCGGGTCCACCGTTACCAGCACCGTTTTCTGGTTACCGCCAAAAGGCGGGGGCGCCGAAACGCCGGGAAGGGTGGAAAACATCGGCCTTACGCGGAACAGCGCCAGGTCTGATATTTCGCTGAGCGAGCGCGATTCCGAGCTGAACACCAGCTGCCCTACCGGCACGCTGCCGGCATCGAAGCGCGTTACGAATGGCGGCACGGTGCCCGGCGGCATAAACGCGCGAGAGCGGTTCACATATCCCACCACTTCCGCCATGGCCTGGCTCATATCCGTGCCTTCGTTGAATTCGATCTTGATGATGGCCGCTCCCTGTATGCTTTTCGATTCCACGTACTTCACACCGGTGATGTAGAGGAAATGATACTCGTAATAAGATGTCACGAAACCTTCCATCTGCTCCGGCGACAGGCCGCCGTAAGGCTGCGCGACATATACCACCGGCAGGCCGAGCTTTGGAAAGATATCCACTTTGGCGTTGCGTATGGAAAGGAAAGAAAAGAAGAAGATCGCGATCACGGACACCAATATGGTCACTGGATGCCGTAAGGCCGCTGTAATTAGTTTCATCCGTTAAGATTTTCTATTTCGTAGTTCTGTCGTTTAATTTGTCCTGATGGGCCTTCTCCCGGTCTGAATTTTTCAAAGGCATGCCCGGTTGCACGGTTATTTCAAAGTACCGGTAAACAGATCCAGGCTGCCTTGCGCCACCGCCATATCCAGCACGGAGCGCCAAAGCCTGAGCACCGATCCTGCATGGGCCGCTTCGGATCTCAGCAGTTCGTACTGCCCCTGCATGAGCCGCGTATAATCCACCAGGCCGCTTTCGTAGCTTATCTTCAGCCCGTCGAACGCAGATTGCGCTGCGGCGGCCTGCACAACCGCCTTGCGGGCAATGAGGCCGTGCTGCTCGTAATTCAGCTGCGCGGTTTCCATCTGCACCTTCAGATCCAGCTTCGTTTGCTCCAGCCCCGCTTCATCAGCGCGAAGCAGGGAACGGTATTGTTTTTTACGGATGTTCTGCCGGGAAAAACCCAGGATAGGGAAACTGAGCTGCACTCCTGCCCCGTAGTTCCTGCGCGTGAGCGACCAGCCGTCTGCCTTCGTTACCGTACCGTCTGCCGCCACGCCAGAGCCGCGGGCGTAGGCATTGGCCCAAACATCGAAATGGGGGCGCCATTCCCGCTGCACTTCTTTCAGGGCCGCTTTCCCTGCTTCCAGCCTGAATTCAGAAACCTTAACGGCGGGATGCTGGCTTGCCTGTACCGACGAGTCCGCCCACTGCGGCAGCCTGCCGATAAAAGCAGTATCGGTCAGGGAAATATCGCGGGCATTCGCCGGCAAACCGGTTAAGCGGATGATCTCGCTAACCTGCTCATAATACCGCAGCTGCAGGGCAAGCAGGTCTGTTTCCGCCTGCGCCAGCGCAGACTGGAACTGGATCGTATCTATGCCCGGCCGCAATCCTTCCCTGGCCAGTACCAGTGACTGTTCAAGGCCGGTTTGGGTGCGCCCGATATTCGCACGGTAACTTTTCATCAGGGTCAGAAGGTACACACCGTCCAGGTAAGCGGAGATGACGCTGTATTGTTGCCGGAAAAGCGCTTCGTTATATTGGCTGACGGCCAGCTGGTACTGGCTGGCTGCTTTCTGCGCCGCCGCCTGCCGCTGCCCGAACGTGAGCGGCTCCCATTTCAGGAGCGCGGTGAGCGCCGTGCCGGGCACCCCGTCGAAAGTATTGCCCGCAGAGGGCGGGCCGCTGATGGGCAGGAAGAGCCCGGGGTAACTCATGCCCGTGATATTGTTGTAAGTGGCGTAACCGGCCTGGTAACCAGCCGTCAGTTCCGGGAGCAGGGAATTCTTCACTTCGCTGATACCCGCCATAGACGCGTTGCTTTGCTCCCGCAGGGCTGCCAGGCGTGGCGCCTGCGTGGCGGCTGCAATTGCTTCGGTAATGGACAGCTGCCTTTGCTGGGCTGCAAGCGCGTAAGGCAGGAACAATAAAAAACTGGCTGAACAAATGATCTTCGGCAGCTGCATGATTGGTTCTGGTTAATGCACCCGGGATCATCCCGCGTGTCAGGCCTTAAAAGTATACCAGGCCACTAGGGTTTTCTGGTATTTTTGAAAATGTTATGGTATTTATGAAGCATCGCGGTACACTAAAGGTGTTTGACCGGAATGGCGTTTGAAGAATTTCACGAAATGGGAAGGGTCGCTGAAATTCAGGAACAAAGACACTTCGGACACGGTCTTGTTCGTAAACCGCAGCAGCCGCCTGGCTTCGCTCATCACGTGCTCCGATATAACGTCCGCCGCCGGCTGGTTCACCGCTTTTCTGCAGGCGGCGTTCAGGTTCTGCGGCGTGGTATTCAGCATTGCCGCAAAATGCGCGACCTTCATTTTGGCGGGTTTGGGCTGCAGGAGCCCGATAAAGGAATGGTACAGGTCTGCGCGGGCCGGAGGCGGGGAAAACGGGAGGTCGGCGCTGTCCAGTATCTTCGCCACCAGGGCTTTTACGAGCCCTTCCTTCAGATGGAAGGCCATGTCGGTAGATGCATGGTTTTCCCTGGCCAGCAGCTCGAACAGCTGCAGGATGCTGGAATGCTCTTCCAGGTACAGGCAGGCAACGCTGCCGATCCGCTGAAGCAGCATCTTCAGTTCGCTATCCAGGCTTTTCCCGGCAAATGAGCTTTTAAGGATCAGCACATACCCTTCCGGTTCGGTGGAGATATCCCAGTGATGCACCTGGTCCTGCGAAATGAAGAACAGCACATTGGGGCGTATGGCGTACTGCACGCCGTCTATCCAGTGAAAGCCTGTGCCGCCGGTGAGGAGGATGATCTCAAAATATTGTTTATGCTTATGCGGCTCCGTTTTCCGGATGTCTTTCCGGAATGCCTCCGCTTTGATATGGTTACCGGCCGGGATCTTATTTTTTACCGGGATGATGCTCTCCACTTATATGCACATTTAAGTAATACCAGAAATATACGCTATTCCCGGCGCAACAAAAAACGCCGGAAGTTCCCTTCCGGCGTTTTTCTTATGTCAATTTTCCTACAATTTCTCGATCATTCCCCTTACGTTCTTCACGCTCTGGGTGATCTCAGGCACGCTGTTGAACCAGTTATGCTCGTATTCGGCGGAGATCAGCCCTTTGAACTTCTGTGCTTTCAGCTCCTGCAGAACGGCTTCCACGTTGCTTACGCCGGTGCCCCAGATCACGTCGTGCGCCTGGCGGCTCTTTTCGTTCAGGTCTTTGAAATGCAGGCTGAAAATGCGGCCGTTCAGGGTTTTCATGCACTCAACGGGATCCAGGCCGGAACGCACCCAATGCCCGATGTCCGCACAGGCGCCGATGTACTGGCTGCGGCCTTTCATGGCGGCGATCACGCTGTCCGGGTGCCAGTAATGGCTCGGTTTGGGGTGGTCGTGGATGGCCACTTTGATCTTGTATTCGTCCGCCAGCCCGGATACGATGTCCAGGTCTTCCACGCGCGGCTCGGAGGTGATGATCCGGATGTTCATCGCTTTGGCGAATTCGAACAGCTGTTTCCAGTCCGCCTCGCTGCGGGGGCTTACCACGCCGAAGGCCACGAGGGTCTTTTTCTTGGATTTCAGGAGGTTCTGCACTTCTTTTTGTTTGGCAGCATCCATTTTGAAGTCCATTTTACCTTCGATGCCGCCGCCGATCGTCTGGCCCGGGTAACATTCCACGAACTGCAGCCCGCAGGAATCCAGCTTGTCCAGCGCTTCGGCCAGCGTGAAACGGTTGAAAGAGTAGGCCTGGGCGCCCAGTTTCCAGCCCAGCTTCGCTTCCTTCTTCTGCGCGGCGGCAGGCATTGCGTATACCAACGCAGCCATGCCGAGCATCAGCAGGCCTTTCCTTAGTGTTCTCATAGACGTGTATTTTAACATTTAGCTTTTTATTAGAATGTAATTCTGACACGAAAAATAACAGCCTTTTCCGGATTTTGCAACACCGCCGTGACAAACGGTGCTGTATTTACTTTTTACGTAATTTCGGTGAAGATATGAAAGGCTTTATTTTCTCCAGGTATGATCCTTCCGAAAACAGTCAGTCGC
>CBFHAF010000334.1:0-5691 GCA_965653435.1 uncultured Chitinophaga sp. | reverse complement strand
TTATGCGGGGTGCGCGCGGCGCCCTGGGAAAGGAGCTCGTTTTCAGGCAACGTGCCGGGAAAACGGTCATCAGCCTTCCGCCGAAGCCGCCCAAAGGCCCTTCCAGCGAACTTCAGCAAATGACAAGAACGAGGTTCCGGGAAGCGATGCTGTATGCCAGGGCGGAATTGGCGGACCCGCTGAAGAAAGCCGCGTATGCAGCCAGGGCCCTTCCCGGCCAGACCGCCTGGAATGTGGCCGTTGCGGATTATTTAAGGCGGCCCGTTATTGAGCACGCGGAGGCTGTGAACCACGGCGGTTCACAAGGCGGTATCACCAGGGCGCATATCAGCGATGATTTTAAAGCCCGGGCATCCGCTACCGCAAAAAACAGGGATACCCGGGCCTATGCATTTGCACATGCGCATGCAGGGCCGGTTGAAGTCAGGATCCGGGGCGCGGGCCTTCCCCGCAATGCGGTCAATATGAAATATTCCCGGCCTGAAAAATCACCTGATCCCGGGCAAATTACCACCATGGCGGTTATGCACACCTGTGCAAAACCCTTTGAAGCGCCGTTCTGCGTAATTGCTTAAATTTGAAGGCTATGAGCGTAACCCTCCTATCCGGACTGATCATCGGGCTGTTGGCAGGCTGCCTGGGCAGTTATCTCTTCCTCCGGAAATTCTTCGCCCCCCGGCACGAACTGGCCGAAAGGCTCAGCAGGCAACAGGTGGACGAAGGTTTTGTGGCCCGCGAGATGTACGACAACATGCTCTTCACCCTCAACCAGCGCGAGCAGGAGCTGAAGGAAAAAGAAAGCCTGGTAGTTGAGCTCAATGCCCAGCTGGCGGGGCTCAGGAAAGAAATAGAACAGCTTTCCGGCATCGGGGCGGAGCTGAAGAAGATACACGAATCCAACCGCCAGGAGTTCGTGAACCTGGCCAACGACATCCTCCGGCAAAAAAGCAGGGATTTTGCGGATACCAACCGCACCGCCATGGAGCACATTCTTTCCCCGCTGAAGACGGACATCGGGCAGTTCCGCAAAACGATAGAAGACACGCGGAAAGAGGATATACAGGACCTTACTTCCCTCAAAAAAGAAATAGAATCCCTCCAGAAGCTGAACTTCCAGCTCAGCGAAGATGCGCAGCGGCTCGCGGGCGCCTTGAAATCGGATGTGAAAGTGCAGGGCAACTGGGGCGAAGACCGGCTGAAGCTCATCCTCGAAGCGGAAGGTTTACAGAAATACATTGATTACACCAGCGAAGAAGTGCACCGCGACCAGGAAGAAGAACGCAACCGCCGGCCGGACTTCATCCTGCGCCTGCCCGACGGCAAACATCTCGTAATAGACAGCAAGGTATCGCTGAACGCATATGTAGCCTATTTCAACGCTACAGAGCCGGAAGAAAAGAAAGGCCATCTCCGGCAGCTGGTGCGCAACATCACCGATCATATCGATGAACTGTCCGCCCGCAACTACCAGCGCCTCGGCACGCTCAACACGCCGGATTTCGTTTTTATGTTCATGCATTTCGAATCCGCCCTCACCCTGGCGCTGAACGAAAACCCGGACATCTTCAACCGCGCGATGAAGAAAAAAGTAGTGCTCATCACGCCGTCCACCCTGGTAGCCACTTTCAAGATCGTAAGGCTGCTCTGGCAGAACGAGAACAGAGTGCGCAACGTCGAAGAGATCTTCCGGCAGTGCGGCATGCTGTACGACAAATTCATCCTCTTCCTCGAAGAAATGGGCCGCATCGGCCACAACCTCAAACAGGCCGGCAATGCCTACGAAGATGCGATGGAGCGGCTGAAAGACGGCAAACGCAAAGGGGATACCATTATCGGTAAATTTGAGATCATCCGGGAGCTGGATGCCAAAACAGGCAAGCAGCTGCCGAAGGAAATAGAAACAGACATGGAGATCCGCTTCCCGCAAGCGCTTCCAGGAAAAGTATAAAGGAACCATGATACAGATACTGCCATTTAACCAAAGGCTCACAGACGACGTGATCGCCCTGATACTGCCTATTCAGCAGGTGGAGTTCAGCCTCCCCGTAACCATCGGCCACCAGCCGGACCTTTTGAAGATCCCGGAAGTGTACCAGGACGGCCGGGGCAATTTCTGGACCGCGCTTGACGGCGATAAGGTGGTCGGCACCATCGCCCTTCTCGATACCGGCAACAACGTCGGCGGTTTGAAAAAGATGTTCGTCGATAAAAACTACCGCGGCCGCGAGCACGCCATAGCCAAACGTTTGCTGGATACACTGCTCGCCTGGGCGAAAGAAAAAGGATTTACGGATATTTATCTCGGAACTACCGACGTAATGACCACTGCGCATCGTTTTTATGAAAAGAACGGTTTCGTGGAAGTGAAAAGGGAAGAACTGCCGAATGAAAAATTCCTGGCGGTGGTAGACAAAAAATTCTATCATTTAACACTCTGAGATGAACACAACCGGAGAGCTTGCCAGCAAAGATACCGTCAACCGCGAAGAAGAAGATACCTGTGCCGTTCCCGCAGGCGGCGTGATGGTCATGAAACCATTGCTGATGCACGCTTCCGGCAGAACCACCAATGGCCTCAGCAGGCGCGTGCTGCACCTGGAATTCAGCAGCGCCGCGCTGCCTGAGCCTTTGCAGTGGGCGGAATACTTACCATTAAATAACTGACATGCGCATACATTATCTGCAACACGTGCCTTTTGAAGGGCTTGCCGCTATTGAAGACTGGGCGAAAGACCGATCCCATACCCTCACGGCTACACGCTGGTACGAAAAACCACTGCTTCCGCAACAGCAGGATTTTGACATGCTGATCGTAATGGGTGGGCCCATGGGCATTTATGACGAAGCCGACTATCCCTGGCTGCGGGACGAAAAGCAGTTCATCCGCGAACGCATCGATGCAGGCAAACCCGTGCTGGGCGTTTGCCTCGGCTCCCAGTTGCTCGCCGGTGTGCTCGGCGCAAAAGTTTACCCGAACAAACACAAGGAGATCGGGTGGTTCCCCGTCCAGTTCGACAAAGACCTGTACGACGGCGAGCTGGTGGTATGCCACTGGCATGGAGATACTTTCGACCTGCCGGAAGGCGCGGTGCGGCTGGGAGAATCCGCCGCCTGCAAAAACCAGGCTTACCGCTTTGGCGACCGTGTATACGGCCTGCAATTCCATTTCGAGATGACGCCCGCGGCATTGGAAGGCATGATAGCCGCATGCGGGCATGAGCTGGTGAAAGCGGAGTGGGTGCAGGAGGCTGACGAGCTGCGTAACGGCATTCATTACGCGGAAGCCACGCGCGCAGTGCTGTTCCGCCTGCTGGACCGGTTGGAAAAATTCGCTTAAATTAGCAGCATGGCAAAGCAGGTACCGTTAATCATCATCGGCGGAGGGCCGATAGGGCTGGCATGCGCGCTGGCCGCGCAAAATGAAGGACTGGATTATCTCATTCTCGAAAAAGGGTGCCTGGTGAATTCACTTTACCGTTACCCCCTCAATATGACCTTCTTTTCCACCAGCGAAAGGCTGGAAATCGGCGGCATCCCTTTCGTTTCCAACAACGCCAAGCCCACCCGCCCCGAGGCGCTGGAATACTACCGCAGGGTGGCGCTTTCCAAACATGTAAAGATCAACCTGTTCGAAAAGGCGGAAAGCATAAAACCTAACGGGGAAGGTTATACGGTCATCACCGACAAAAATACTTACACGGCGAAGAACATCATCATCGCCACCGGGTTTTACGATATTCCCAACCTGCTGAATATTCCCGGCGAGAACCTGCCCAAAGTAACACACTATTACAAAGACCCGCATTTTTATGCTACCCAGAAAGTGATCGTGATAGGCGCCAACAATTCCGCCGTGGATGCTGCTCTGGAAACTTACCGCAAAGGCGCCGACGTCACCATGGTGATCCGTGAAGGGGAGATCGGCAAAAGGGTGAAATACTGGGTGAAACCTGATATAGAGAACAGGGTGAAGGAAGGCAGCATCAAAGCATATTTTCATTCCGTGCTCACCAACATCCGCGAAACGGAAGCGGACATCCTTACACCGGAAGGCGTGGTGACCATCCCGAATGACTTTGTGATCGCCGCAACCGGTTACCAGCCAGACTTCAGCTTCCTGGAAAGAACGGGCATCACTTTATCGGACGATGCGGTGCGCAGCCCTTCCTACGACCCGGAAACCATGGAAACCAACCTGCCCGGGGTTTACCTCGCAGGTGTCGTATGCGGCGGCATGAACACGCATATCTGGTTCATTGAGAATTCGAGGGAACATGCGGACAGGATCATCCGCCACATCATCAGATAATATTCACTTCACGCTCCAGCGCTACGCCGAATTTTTCCTTTACGCTTTCCACTACCTGCCACGACAGCTCCACGATGTCTTCCCCTCTTGCATGGCCGTAATTCACCAGCACCAGCGCCTGGCGCACATGTACGCCCGCATCGCCGTTGCGGTAGCCTTTCCATCCGCACTGTTCTATCAGCCAGCCCGCAGCCAGCTTGTAATGCCCGCCGGGTAAGGGATAGGCCACTACTTCCGGGAAGGCCAGCTTCAGCTCTTCGTATTTTTCTTTCGTTACTTCCGGGTTCTTGAAAAAACTGCCGGCATTCCCGATCTCCGCCGGGTTGGGGAGCTTGGAGGAACGGATATTGATCACCGCCTGGCTGATGGACCGGATGGAAGGCTCCTTCACGCCCATGCGCTCCAGCTCCTGCTCTATGGCGCCGTAGCTGGTATTGAACACCGGCTTCTTGTTGAGCCGGTAGATCACCTGCAGGATCGCGAACTGGTTCTTGTACTGACGTTTGAACACGCTCTCGCGGTACCCGAAATCGCAGGCCTGCTTATTAAATGAAACAAGGGTACGGTCCTCCAGATGCAGCGCCTCCAGCTCATCGAACGTATCCTTGATCTCCACGCCGTAAGCGCCGATGTTCTGCATAGGGCTGGCGCCAACGTTGCCGGGAATAAGCGAAAGGTTCTCCAATCCGGCATATCCCTTCTCAATGCAATGCATCACGAACTGGTGCCAGTTCTCCCCTGCCCCTGCTTTCACATACACATGCTCTTCATCTTCACTCACGGTGTGAATGCCTTTGATCTCGTTCTTCAGCACCAGGCCGTCGAAATCCTTCGTCAGCAGGATGTTGCTGCCGCCGCCCAGGATAAGCCTGGGCATGTGTTTGTATTGCGGGTCGGCCAGTATCTCTTCCAGCGCTTCGCGGGAATGGAATGCAGCGAAATAACGGGCCGTGGCGTCCAGGTTGAATGTGTTGTACTGGCGGAGGGAAACATTTTCGATTACCTTCATAATCAAGTATTCAAATATCCTATCTTTAATAACGGAACAAATATAACTAACAATAAAATGCCAGGAACAGCAATTGTTATCGGAGCTACCGGGCTGATCGGCCAGCAGCTGGTGCAGCGTTTGCTGAACAGCGGGTATGATGAGGTGAAGACCGTTTCCCGCAGGCCGCTGCCGATGGAGCATCCAAAACTGAAACAAACCCTCAGTTCCCTGGAAGACGGCCCGGAGCTGGAAGAAGCGCTGAAAGGAGACGTACTGTTCTGCTGCATCGGCACCACCATCAAAAAAGCGGGCAGCCAGGCGGCCTTCACCGCGGTAGATCACGATATCCCCCTCCGTTGCGGCCGCATAGCCCGCCGGAACGGCATCCGGC
>CBFHAF010000333.1:0-5715 GCA_965653435.1 uncultured Chitinophaga sp. | reverse complement strand
GCATGGAAGAACTGAAGCGCATTTACCCGGAAGCCAAGATCATCGTGCTTTCCGGGCACGACGGCAAACAGTATGTCATAGAATCCATCATGAAAGGCGCAGCGGGTTATATCATCAAGACCAGCCGGCTGATGGAAATATATCATTCCATCCTCGACGCCATTAACCAGGGCGGCACCCTCTCACCCAAAGCAGCGCACCTGCTGATCGATCACGTAAGCAAAGACCCGCTGGAATACGTGAAAGACAAACTCACGAAACGCGAATACGAACTGCTTCACCTGCTCAAGGAAGGCTATACCTACAAAGAAATGGCTGAAAAGCTCTTCGTTACTGTGTTTACCGTGAATCAGCACCTGAAAAAAATCTATCAGAAACTCAATGTTGCATCCAAGAGCGAGCTTATCTCAAAGATCTGGAGCAACAGCCTGTATTGAATCACTACTTTAATGAGTAACGGGTTTCATGCCTGTTGCTGTATTAATACTATAGTGAGTAGTTCTGTAAAAATGCATCTGTAGTAGTTTTGTAATGTGATCATATCACATCTTTAACGAAACCCGATCAGATGACAGAGAGACCGAAACCATACTTTAGAAAAACCTTAGTATTCATCGCGCTGGCAGGCTGTTTATTCACCTCCTGCGTGAACACAAAACAAGCCGCCTACTTCAATAATTTGAACGATACCACGCTCGCCGCCGTAAAGGTTGATTTCGAGCCGGTCATTCAAAAGAATGACATCCTCCAGATCAACGTGAGCGCTGCGAACCCGCAGGAAGCTATGATGTACAACCTGCCCAACACTTACTCTCCCGGTGCGAACACAGCCCCCGGGAATGTAACCATGGCGCCGGCCGCAGGCAATCCAGTTGCGGGTTACCTCGTGAACCAGCAGGGCACTATCGAGTTCCCAGTGCTGGGCACCATCAAAGCGGACGGGCTTACCAAAACCGCGCTGACGGATACGATCCGCCGGCGGCTGGTAGACCGCAAGCTGCTGGTAGACCCTGTTGTAAGCATCCGCTTCCTCAACTACCGCGTAACGGTGCTCGGCGAAGTGGCCCGCCCAACCGTTGTGAATGTTTCCAGCGAGAAGATCTCCATCCTTGAAGCGCTGGGCATGGCGGGCGACATCACCATTTACGGCAAAAAAGAGAATGTATTGCTGATCCGCGAACAGGACGGCGTAAGAACCACCCGCAGGCTGAACCTCAACGACGCCAGCATGCTGGGCTCCCCCTATTTTTACCTGAAACCTAATGACATCGTATATGTGGAACCTTCCAAAGCCAAAGTAGCCACCACCAGCAAAGCAAACACTGTGATCCCGATCGTGCTCAGCGCGCTGAGCCTCGTAGTGATCCTGGTGGACAGGCTGATAGTGAACAATTAACGCGAGAGACATGAACAACAACGTGCACATCACACGGCCGAACGGCCAGCAACCCGGCATGCAGAAACGCATGCAGCCACAGGAACAGGTAGACCTGCTGGCGCTGATCAGGTACCGTTATCTGTCGCACTGGCCCCTCTTTGTACTGGCGGTAATAGCCGCCGTTGTGGGCGCATTCGCTTACCTGCGTTACGCTACGCCTGTTTACAAAGTTTCCGCCACCCTGCTGGTGAAAGAAGAATCCAAACAGCTGGGTGAGCAGGACCTGCTGAGCAGCCTCGACCTTTTCGGTTCAGACAAGAACATCGAGAACGAGATGCAGATACTCAGCTCCCGCACCCTGGCCAGCCAGGTAGCCAAGAACCTGCAGCTGTACGGCGAAATGTATGAGGAAGGGCAGTTGCGCGATGTGCTCAGATATCAATACGCACCACTCGAATTCGTATTCCTCGAACCCGGGAAAATAAAAGACGGCATCCCTGAAAAAGTAGACGTATCCTACGATTCAGCCCGCCGCACCGTGATGCTGGACCATGTGGCCCATCCTATTTTCGACACGGTGAACACCCGCTGGGGCTGGATGGTGATAAAACCAAGGCCCGGCGCACGCATGCCGAAACACAAGTGTTACCTGCAGATCAGCAGCGAAAAGAAAACGGCGCAGAACATACTGAGCAACCTCCAGGTAACGCCGGTCTCCAAAATGGCCACTGTTATCAAACTCGATTATAACGACGTAAGCCCCACACGCGGTGAGGCCATCGTGAACGAACTGGTGCGCGTGTACAACCATGCCGCCATTGAAGACAAGAACCGCGTGGCCGCCAGTACCATGAGCTTCGTGGAGGAACGCCTCCGGATCGTGACCAGGGAGCTGAACCAGGTGGAAAGGCAGGTGGAGCAGTTCAAATCCTCCGCCGGCATCGTGGACATCGGCGAGCAAAGCAAACTTTTCCTCGCCAGCGTGCAGGAGAACGACGCCAAGCTGAACGAGGCCAACCTGCAGCTCTCCGTACTGGAATCCATTGAAAAATATGTGAGCGGTACGAACGACGGCGAGAACGTAGTGCCGGCTACCCTGGGCCTTACGGACCCGGTGCTGCTGGAACTGATCGCCCGGCTGAACGAAGCCCAGATGGAACGCGAGAAACTCAGCAAGACCACCGCCGAGAACAGTCCCGTGCTCACCGCGCTGGATCGCCAGATCGCCAAGCTGAAGCCCGGCATCCTCGCGAACATCAGCAGCCTCCGTTCCAACCTGGAAGCCGGTAAGGAAAAACTCGAAAGCGCCAACGGCCGCTTCATGGGCATGCTGCACAGCGTACCCGGTAAAGAAAGGGCCCTGCTGGAAGTAAGCCGCCAGCAGATCATCAAGAATAACATTTACACCTTCCTGCTGCAGAAGCGGGAAGAAACCGCCCTGGCTTATGCCGCGGCGATATCAGACAGCCGCATCGTGGACGCCGCGCAATCAGCCGGCCTCCCCTTCAGCCCGAAAAGAATGACCGTGCTGGCCCTCGCCATCGGCATAGGCATAGCTTTCGTGGCAGCGGTTATCACCATCAGGGATATGATGAACCGCGAGATCGAGCAGCGCACAGACATCGAGAAAGCAACCGATGCGCCGATCGTGGCGGAGATCATGCACGACGACAACAAAGAATCCGTGGTAATAGCCGATGGTAAACGGAGCCTGGTGGCCGAGCAGTTCCGCTCGCTCAGGACCTCCCTTTCCTACCTCGGCCTGAACGGCGACAACAAGACGCTGCTCATCACCTCTTCCATTTCCGGCGAGGGCAAGAGCTTCATTTCCATCAACCTGGCCATCAGCCTTTCGCTGATCCGCAAAAAAGTGGTGCTGCTGGAATTTGACCTTCGCAAGCCCATGATCAGCAAAATGCTGGGCATTCCGAGAGAGCCGGGCATTACGAACTTCCTGGTAGGCAAAACGCCGCTGCCGGAAATGCTGAAACCCGTGCCGGGCAACGACCACCTGTTCATCCTCCCCGCAGGCGTAATACCGCCCAACCCGACGGAGCTGATACTGAACGGCCGTTTGCAGGAAATGCTGAACACGCTCAAAACAATGTTCGATTATGTAATTATCGATACCGCCCCTGTGGGCATTGTAACGGATGCGAAGCTGCTCGCGCCTTTCACGGACGCAACGCTGTACGTGGTAAGGCAGCAGGTAACGCCGAGGATCCACCTGAAGATGATAGACGAGCTGTACCGCAGCCGCGAAGTGGGGAAAGTGAACATCGTGTTCAACGGCGTGAAACCCCGCGGCGTGACCACCCAGAGCTACGGCTATGGTTATGTGGAAGAGCTGAACAAACAGCAGAAGAAGAAGAAATTCATCAGGAGCATATTTAAGGTGTAACATATGATCTGTGACCGGGAGATGATTCGCTCATTTCCCGGTTCTTAAAAACCTGATAACAAAGGAATCCAGCACGAGAGTGCCCGAACATATTAGATGATAAAAGAGATTATTGAAAAACCGACTACTGGTAGTCCATGTGACTGAGGTGGCGAAGCCATGCAAAACCTACACCGCCCGCCTTTAACGTTCCCCGTTATGAAAACCCGATATATTGATTCGTTAACCAGTAAAAATTAACCGTATGCAACACGAAACAAACTCCTGGTATGCCGTTTACACCAGGCCGCGATGGGAAAAGAAAGTAGCCTCCGCTCTGGAAAGAAGACAGATCGAAAGCTATTGCCCGCTGAACCAGGTGACCCGCCAATGGAGCGACCGGCGGAAAATAGTGGAAGAGCCGCTTTTTTCCTCTTACGTTTTTGTGCGCGTGCCAGACAGCAAAAAGCAGCTGGTGCGTGAAACGGAAGGCATTATCAATTTCGTGTACTGGCTGGGCAAGCCGGCCATGATCCCTGACCATGAAATTGAGCTCATCCAGCGTTTCCTCCGCGATTACAAAGACGTTTCCCTGGAGAAATTCCCCCTCCGGCACAACGCACTGGTGGAAGTGACCGCCGGCCCGCTGATGAACCACCGCGGGCGCATAGTAGAACTGGGCAAGAACCGCGTGAAAGCGGTGCTGAGCAGCCTGGGCTATAATATGGTGGCCAACGTTGCAGCAGACGAAGTAATGATGGTACCCGCAATTTGACATTAACCCGAACCAATTCAAAATAGAATGCACCATATCCTGTTATGCGGCGGCGCCGGTACGCGCCTGTGGCCCCTTTCCAACCGCCGTACGCCCAAGCAGCTGCTGCCGCTCTTCGACGGCCTGAGCCTGCTGCAGATCACTTTGCTCCGCAACGCATTTGCCTGCACGGAAGTTACGGCCATCGTAAATGAAGAACAGGCCGCCGACATTATAACACAACTAACCGCAGCCGGGGCCAAAAGCCCGGCCATACTCGCGGAACCTGTTGGCCGTAACACCGCCGCAGCCATTGCCCTCGCGGCTTTCGTGGCGGACCCCAATGAAATACTGCTGATCACCCCCGCAGACCATCTCATCGGCACACCGGAGCTTTACGAAGAAACCATCAGGGCAGCCTACAGGCTTGCCGCGCAGGACAACCTCGTAACCATCGGCCTGCAGCCCGCCTACCCCGAAACCGGCTACGGCTACATCCAGTACAATGGCAACGATGTAGTGCGGTTCGTTGAAAAGCCGGACACCGCCAACGCAGAAAAGATGCTGCAAAGCGGCGATTACCTCTGGAACAGCGGCATCTTCTGCGCACGCGCAGCCGTAATGCTCGAAGAACTGGAACAATACGCCCCTGAAATCTACGCCACCGCCGCCGTTGCGGCGAAGGAATGGCTGGATACCGGCAAACTTTCCCTTGAAAACATGCAGGCCATCCCGTCGGACAGCATCGACTATGCCGTGATGGAAAAAAGCAGCCGTGTAAAAGTGGTGCCCAGCAATATGGACTGGAGCGACGTAGGCAGCTACGAAGCCCTCACCCAGGCGCTGGCGCAGCATTACAAGTACAGCAACGACCAGGCAGTGTTCATCAACAGCAACCCCGAAACCAGCATGGTGATCGGGAAAGAAAAGCTGGTGGCCCTCGTGGGGGTTGACAATATGGTAGTGGTGGATACCCCCGGCGCCATACTCGTGATGCAGAAAGGGAAAGGCCAGGATGTAAAACAGCTGCACCAGTGGATCAAAGAAAACCGTCCCGAACTATTGTAAAAGCAAAATATTAACGGATGAAACCGAGCATCTTCATGCGAGATTCCATCCGGCCTTTAAAAAAGACAAATATTAACGGATGAAAACGAGCCCCTGCGAGATTCCATCCGGCCTTTAAAAAAGACACATATTATC
>CBFHAF010000332.1:0-5742 GCA_965653435.1 uncultured Chitinophaga sp. | reverse complement strand
TTCCCGCTGAGGGCGTGATGTACGGCTTCCGCGCGTTCCTGGGACAGTTTCTGGTTGGCTTTCGCATCGCCGGTAGCATCGGTATAACCGCCTATCTTGATCTTAGCCTTGGGGAAGGCGTTGAGGATGGCGGCCAGGTTGCTGATCTGCACATTGCTTTCTTCGGTAAGCTCCGCGCTGCCGGTCTTGAAGTTCAGGTTGTCGAAATCGAACCACTGGTCTTTGCCGCCCTTGGTGTTCGGGTCCTGGAGGAATGCCACCAGCTGGTCTTCAATACCGCCTTTATATGCTTCCAGCACGGAGCCGTCAGGCAGGGTCACCTTGATGGCCTCGCGGGTTGCAGCAGGAGCGGTGCTGACGGCTGCCACTGCAGTGTCTTCCATATGCGACACGGCCACAGAATCGGTAACGGGAGTCTTATGCTGCCCGCCGCAGCCTTTCAGCAGCCACCAGAGCAGTAATATCAGCGCAATGGCAATAATGAGCCAGGTGATCCAGCGGTTGCCGCCGGTGTCGGTAACGGTATGGCCTACACTGTCGGTTGCATGTTTCAGGGAATTGGTAATGCCGGAAAGTTTGTTGCCGATGTCGCCCAGGCTGCTTACGCCCAGCACGCTGGCAAGGCCCAGGCCGGGGGGAACGGCCGCCAGTATCTTGTCTTTCTGGCTGTTCAGGATATCCAGGATGCCCGAGGGGCCAAGGTTTTGCGCGGTGGCCTGCTGCCCGATAACGCCCAGCGAAGCGGGGGCGGCCGTTTGAAGAAGGGTTTCGGCAGACTGTACTTTAATGTCCGCATAGCTGGCGATCGCACCGGTAAGATCCCCTGCCTTGCTGCCGAACAACGACCGCAGGATGTCTGCGCCTTTTGCCAGCAGTCCCGCCGGCAATCCGCCGCCAAAGTTGCCCAGCTGGGAAAGGTTCGTTCCCGCCGCATCTTTGATCATGCCGATCAGCCCGCCCGTATCGCCGGAGCCGGCTTTGTTGAGCAAACCGGTCAATACCGCCGGAATGATGCCTGCGAGGGCCTTTTGTACGCCGGATTCATTTTCGCCTAACTGTGTGGCCGCTTTATTGCTAAAATCATTGTTGAAAAGGTTTTTCAGGGTGTCAATGAGATCAAAAGCCATAAAATACAGGTTTTGGTGGTGAATGAAATAGGTGCTTGAGGTCCTTAGGGTCTGTACGTTGTAACTGTTTTATAACAGGTTAAATTCCATACAGTTCAATATTAATGTTGATTTAATGCAGATGAAGCTGTAAGGGATTAATAATGAAGGGGATAGACAAAATTACAGTCAGGATGTATATAAACTGAAATTAATGCAGTTTAAACACCGGATTGCTGTCAAAATAACCGGTTCAAATACCTTGGATCAACATTTGATCAACCTGAACAAATCATTCAAACCAACCGTTAACCTTAATGCAGATTAATCAGATATGACCTTAAATAACTTTACCATCAAATCGCAGGAAACGCTGCAGGCTGCCCAGCAGCTGGCTTTCAATCACCGCAATTCGGCGATTGAAACAGGCCACATCCTGAAGGCGTTGCTGCAGGATGAAGATAACAGTATCGAGTACCTGCTGAAAAAGAACGACGTGAACACGGGGTTCCTGGACAGCAAGCTCAACGAGCAGGTGCAGAAATACGCCGTGATAGGCAATGGCGAAGGCGGGCAGGTGCTGAGCCGCGACGCCAACAACGCCATCCTCCGCGCGGGTTCCAGCATCAAGGAATTCAAAGATGAATTCGTGAGCGTGGAACACCTGTTGCTGGGCCTTCTCGGCGGCAGCGACGATACATCCAAACTATTAAAGGATGCAGGCCTCACCGAAAAAGGCCTGAAATCCGCCATCACAGAGCTTCGTAAAGGAGGTACGGTGAATTCCCAAACGGCGGACGCACAATACAACAGCCTCGAAAAATACGCCAAGAACCTCAACGAGCTGGCCCGCGCCGGCAAGCTGGACCCTGTGATCGGCCGCGACGAAGAGATCCGCAGAACGCTGCATATTCTTTCCCGCCGCTCCAAGAACAACCCGATACTCGTGGGCGAGCCGGGCGTTGGTAAAACCGCTATCGCGGAAGGGCTGGCGCACCGCATTATTAATGGCGACGTGCCGGATAACCTGCACAACAAGATCATCTACGCGCTGGATATGGGCGCGCTGATGGCCGGCGCCAAATACCGCGGCGAATTTGAAGAAAGGCTGAAAGCAGTGGTGAAAGAAGTGGCGGAAAGCAACGGCGGCATTATCCTGTTCATCGACGAAATTCACACCCTCATTGGCGCAGGCGCCATGGAAGGAGCGATGGACGCTGCCAACATCCTGAAGCCAGCGCTTGCGCGCGGCGAGCTCAGGGCCATCGGCGCCACCACGCTGAACGAATACCAGAAATATTTCGAAAAAGATAAAGCGCTCGAACGCCGCTTCCAGAAAGTGCTCATAGACGAGCCCAGCGTGGAAGACGCGATCTCCATCCTGCGCGGCCTGAAAGAAAGGTATGAGAACCACCACCATGTGCTGATCAAAGACGAAGCGATCATCGCCGCAGTAGAACTGTCGCACAGGTATATTACAGACCGCTTTTTGCCGGACAAGGCGATCGACCTGATAGACGAAAGCGCGGCCAAGCTCCGGCTGGAAATGAATTCCATGCCCGAAGAGCTGGACGAGCTGGAACGCCGCATCCGCCAGCTGGAGATCGAGCGTGAAGCGATCAAACGTGAGAACGATAAAGAAAAGCTGAACGAGCTGGGCGCTGAAATAGCGCGCCTGAGCGAAGAGCGCAACACCTTCAAGTCCAAGTGGCAGCAGGAAAAAGAGCTGGTAGATAAAGTGCAGAATGCCAAAGCCGCCATCGAAGACCTGAAGCTGGAAGCCGAGCAGGCTGAAAGGAACGGCGACTTCGGTAAAGTGGCGGAGATCCGCTACGGTAAGATCAAAGAACAGGAAAAACTGGCCGCTGATCTTACCCTGGAGCTGAACGAGCATTCCTCCAGTCATAAAAGACTGCTGAAAGAAGAAGTGGATGCGGAAGATATTGCCGAGAACGTTGCGAAGGCCACCGGCATTCCCGTTACCCGGATGCTGCAAAGCGAAAAAGACAAGCTGCTTCATCTCGAAGATGAGCTGCATAAAAGGGTAGTAGGGCAGGACGAAGCGATCGTGGCCGTGGCAGATGCCATCCGCAGGAGCCGCGCCGGTCTCAACGATCCGAAGCGGCCGATCGGTTCCTTTATTTTCCTCGGTACTACCGGTGTCGGTAAAACGGAGCTGGCCAAGGCCCTGGCAGATTTCCTGTTCGACGATGAAAGCATGATGACGCGCATAGACATGAGCGAATACCAGGAAAAACATGCCGTGAGCAGGCTGGTGGGCGCGCCTCCGGGTTATGTAGGTTATGACGAGGGCGGGCAACTCACAGAGGCCGTTCGACGTAAACCATATAGCGTGGTGCTGCTCGACGAGATCGAGAAAGCGCACCCCGATACCTTTAATATCCTGCTCCAGGTGCTGGACGACGGCCGCCTGACGGATAACAAAGGCCGGTTGGTGAATTTCAAGAACACCATCATTATCATGACCAGCAATATGGGCAGCCATATCATCCAGGAAAATTTCGAAAAGATCAACGAAGGCAACCGCGATGAGATCGTGGAAAAAACGAAGGATGAAGTGATGGGCCTGCTGAAACAGACCATCAGGCCCGAGTTCCTGAACCGTGTGGATGAGGTGATCATGTTCCAGCCGCTGCTGCGTTCTGAAGTAAGAGGTATTATTAACATACAATTACAACAGCTGCGCGACCTGGTAAGTAAAAATGGCATGATATTGGAATTCTCTGAGTATGCGCTTGACTACTTGGCAGAACAGGGCTTCGACCCGCAGTTCGGCGCCAGGCCGCTGAAACGCCTGATCCAGAAGGAGATCGTAAATCTCCTCAGCAAGAAGATCCTCGCCGGCGAGATCGATAAAGGCAAACCGGTGCTTGTGGATGTGTTTGACGGAGTAGTGGTGATCAGGAATACTTAACAAGTCTATTCTAATACGACGATATACAGTTACAGGTAATACCCGGGTGAATCTTCGCCCGGGTTTTTTTATGCCCCAATGATATCAGCCCGAATACATTAGCGAATACATCAAATTAAATATTTGTTTAATCTAACATACATGCCTATATTGTGTGGAAGTACGCATACGTTACTGCCCGCATTCATTCGGCAAGAACTTTACGCACGGCCGGGCCGGCGTAACAAGAACGTGTTGTTAGGATGATGGGGGTTAAAAGGCCTACAGGAAGGGCGCAGAGCCCTGCGCCTTCCCCTGTACGGTTTTACGGAACGCCTTGATTTTCCGTACATTTGGGGTATTAACCCGGAAAACAGAACGTATATGTACCAGATCGGAGAAAGAGAAAAGAAGTTCATGGCGATGGCCATAGAGCTGTCTCAGAAAGGCATGCGGAACGGGGACGGCGGGCCGTTCGGTTCCATAGTGGTGAGAGGCGATGAAGTGGTAGGAGAAGGCTGGAACCAGGTGCTGACCCACAACGATCCGACCGCGCATGCCGAAGTGGTGGCTATACGAAACGCCTGCCGCAACCTTGGCACGTTCCAGCTCAGCGATTGCGAGATCTACACTTCCTGCGAGCCCTGCCCCATGTGCCTGGGCGCCATTTACTGGGCGCGACCGCAAAGGGTGTTCTTCGCCAATACAAAAGAAGAAGCCGCAGCTATCCACTTCGATGATTCCTTTATTTACAGGGAGATAGAGTTGCCGCACGGGCAGAAAAAAATACCCTTCATTCCTTTCCCGCATGAAGCGGCCAGGGAGGTGTTCCGTGAGTGGGACCGCAAGGAGAACAAAAAATTATACTGATCAGCGGGCCGTTACGAAGTGGAAGATCCAGTAGAAGCCCAGCAGCAGGAATATTACTACCAGCGTAACGATGGCGATATAAAGATAAAAATCGGTCTTTCTTCTCCTGCGTGTTCTTTTGCGGAGTTTTTGCAATACGTTGTATTTGGCCTGCCGCAGCCATCCGGGGATCTGGTCCTTCCGGGAGATCGCCGTCAACCCTTCCACCGCTTCGCTGCACATTTCGCAGTCCTGCAGGTGAAGTTCCACTTCATGACGTTCTTCCGCACTCAGTTCCCCCTTAACGTACGCCAACAGCTTATCCTGGCTGGGACAAGCGGTTTGAGTGAATATGTCGGCAAAATGTTCGTTCATATAAGGCAGATGATCGCTACTGCATTTACTGCAAGTTAGCGTTTATTTTTACTGTACTTTTCCAATAATATTTTAAGGTTCCTTTTTCCGTTCTGTATGTAGCTTTTAACCTGCAGCAGGCTAAATCCCGTCTGTTCTGTTATTTCCTGGTACGATCTTTTTTCGAGGTAGAACATCCTTACGCAGGTGGCCTGCTCTTTGTTCAGCTCCCCAAGCGCCTGTTCCATATGTTCCAGCATGGTATCTTTCTGCACGTATACCTCCGTTGAGATATCCTCCTGCTGGGCGCTCCCGGGCATGTAATCCTCCTTCAGCTCCAGCTCCTTGTGATGCCGCAGCTGCATCAGGCAATGATTCCGCGCCACCTGGCAGATCCAGGCCTTGAAATAAACTACGTCGTGCTTATGGATGTCTGACAATACTTTCAGGAAGATCTGCTGCACGCTGTCCCGCGCATCTTCTTCATTTTTCAGGTACTTCATGCAAAGGCCGAGCAGC
>CBFHAF010000331.1:0-5747 GCA_965653435.1 uncultured Chitinophaga sp. | reverse complement strand
TCCCCACCATCGACAGGACCAACCAGAAGACCACCTCCGAGATCAGCATGACGGTGGATAAAAAATACGTGACCCTCTCCAACGGCAAACTGCTCAGCCAGAAAACCAATGCAGACGGCACCCGCACAGATACCTGGCGCATGGACCTCCCGCATGCCCCCTACCTGTTCATGATGGCCGTGGGCGACTTCGCCATCGTGAAAGACAGCTGGCGCGGGAAAGAAGTGAACTACTACGTCGAAAAGGCCTACGCCCCACATGCCAAGGCCATTTTCGGCAACACGCCTGAAATGATGACCTTCTTTTCCAAGCTGCTGGGCTACGACTACCCCTGGGTGAAATACTCCCAGATCATCGTACGGGATTATGTTTCCGGCGCCATGGAAAACACCACGGCTACCATTCACGGCGATTTCCTCCAGAAAACGGACCGCGAGCTGCTGGACGACGACGACCGCCTCGGCGAATCCGTGATCGCGCATGAATTGTTCCACCACTGGTTCGGCGACCTCGCCACCGCGGAATCCTGGAGCAACCTCACCATGAACGAGTCTTTCGCGGACTACAGCGAATATCTCTGGTTTGAGCACAAATTCGGGAAAGACGCCGCGGACGAGCATGGATATTCCGCCATGAACAACTACATGGAATCCGCCGAATACCAGGGAGACCGCCACCTGGTGCGTTTCCACTATCATAACAAAGAAGACATGTTCGATGCCGTGAGCTACCAGAAAGGCGGCCGCATCCTGCATATGCTCCGCAATTACCTGGGCGACGAAGCCTTCTTCAAAGGCCTCAACCTCTACCTGCGCGAGAACGCCTTTAAAGCCACAGAAGCCCACCAGCTGCGCCTGGCCATGGAAGAAGTATCGGGCCAGGACCTGAACTGGTTCTTCAATCAATGGTATTTCGGCGAAGGTTATCCCACGCTCGATATCTCCTACGATTACAACGAAGCGGGCAAAGCCAAAGTAACCATCGAGCAGAAAGGGGACAAGGTGTTCGACCTGCCTTTCGCTATAGACGTATATGCCGGCGGCAAAAAGGAACGCCACCAGGTGCGCCTCAGCGAAAAGAAAGCCACTTTCACTTTCCCTGCGGCCGGCAAGCCTGATTTTGTGAATGTGGATGCAGACAAGGTGCTGATCGCCAAAAAAACAGACCGCAGGGACCTGAGCACTTATATTTTCCAGTATAAGAACGCACCCAATTACCTGGACCGCCGCGAGGCCATCGAAGCCTGCATCAAGCAGCAGACCAGCAACGCCGGCGCCCGCGAAACGCTGATCGCCGCGCTGAAAGACAAATACGAAGGCCTGCGCGTGCTTGTTATCTCAGGACTGAAGATCGAAAGCAACGATATCAAAACTGCCGCGCTGCCCGTGCTGAAAGAGCTGGCCACGAAAGACGCCTGGTCCCCCGTTCGCGCCGCGGCGCTCAAACAGATCGGCAAGCTGAAAGACGCTCAGTACATGCCCCTTTTCGAAGCCGCGCTGAAAGACCGTTCCTACATGGTGGAAGGCACCGCGCTGAACGCCATTGCGGAACTGGACGTTAAAAAAGCCTACCAGCTGGCCAAGATCATGGAAAAAGACGCCAAAGGACTGCTGAACAGCGGTATTGCGAACGTGTATGCGAAAAACGGCGACGTGAGCGATGTGCCTTTCTTCGCCGCCAAATTGCAGGAAAGCACCGGCCAGGAAAAGATTGGCGCCGCCATTATGTACCTCAACATCCTTGGGATGGTGGACGATACACCGACCGTTACAAAAGGCATAGACGAGGTAGTGGATGTGGTGACCGGCTTCAACAACAACTGGGTGAACAACTATATTGTGAACCTGCTGGGGCCCATCGCCAAAAAGAAACAGGAAAAAGCGGCGGCCTCTTCCGGCGAGCTGCGCAATGCGCTCAACAGCCAGGCGGATTACATCCTGAAAGCCGCCGCAAAAATAAAAGAAAGCAGCAAAGAGGAATAGCGTAGTGGGTGTAGCCGGCGCGGAATCCCTTCCCTCCCGCCGTTGCGTCGCACTCTTCAGCTTTATTTCCCTTTTCAGCTTTTTAAAGCAGCTCCCGTACGGGGGCTGCTTTTTTTGTTCCCGGTGTTCAGAAATAACAGGTGCCTTTTAAAATTGCCAAAGGGACCCCGCTTTCTCTGCCGGCTGGTATCAGATTAACAATTAACCCTGGAGGGACCCTGGAGGAAGGAGAGAGGGAGGTGAGAGGGAGGTGAGAGGTACCTTAAACCCAGATAACGGCTGGTAAAATACTACCAGGCGGGGTGAATTTCCGGTTCAAGTTCCCTATATTGGGTAGCATTAAATTCCACTGTCTGCTATGATCTCTCCTTTGTTACTTGTCCTGTTTGCTATCCTGCTGCTGATACTGCTCATCATGTGGGCAAAGCTGGATACCTTTATTTCTTTCCTTGTCGTGAGCGTACTGCTGGCACTCGCCTGCAGGCTGGACGGGCCGCAGATAGGCAAGGCCATTTCCACCGGCATCGGCAGCACGCTCGGCTCGCTGGTAACGATACTCGGTTTTGGCGCCATGCTGGGCAAGCTGGTGGCAGACAGCGGCGCAGCACAGCAGATCACCGCTTCCATGGTACGCCTTTTCGGCATCCGGAACATCCAGTGGGGCATGGCGCTGGCGGGACTGCTGGTGGGCATTCCCATGTTCTACACGGCCGGTTTCGTGATCGTGGTGCCGCTCATTTTCGCCACGGGCATTTCCACCCGCCTGCCATTATTGTACCTCGGCATCCCCATGATATCCGCGCTTTCCACCGCCCATGGCTTCCTGCCGCCGCACCCTTCGCCTACGGCGCTCTGCCAGCAGCTGGGCGCGGACCTGGGTAAAACGCTCGTGTACGGCCTCATCATTGCCGTGCCAACCATTGCGCTGGCAGGCCCATTGTTCGGCAGCACGCTCAAAAAAATGCAGATCACGCCTGAACAGGGCCTGCTCGATATCCGCTTCCGCGAAGCGCATGAGCTGCCGGGCCTGGGCATCAGCCTTGCCACCGCCCTGCTGCCCCTCATCCTGCTCACCATTACCACTGCGCTGGATCCCCTGCTGGCAGAAGGCGGCGCAATGCGCCGGTTCGTGGCCATCATCGGCGATCCGAACATCGCCATGCTGCTGTCTGTGCTGGCAGCCGTTTATTTCCTGGGCCTGCGCCGCGGCCAAAACATGAAGCAGGTGATGAAGTCCATGGAAAACGCATTTAAAGAAGTGGCGCCCATCATGCTCATCATCGCCGGCTCGGGCGTGTTCATGCAGGTGATCAAAGACGGCGGCATCAATACTTACATCGGGCAGTCGCTCAGCCACCTGCCGGTGTCGCCGCTGGTGCTCGGCTGGATCATCGCCGCTACCATCAGGGTATGCGTAGGATCGGCCACGGTGGCGGGCCTTACAACCGTGGGCATCCTTCTCCCGCTTATCAGGCAGGATACCGTGCACCCGGAACTGATGGTGCTCTCCATCGGCGCGGGCAGCCTTATGTTCTCGCATGTGAACGACGGGGGCTTCTGGCTGTTCAAGGAATATTTTAACCTCAGCCTCAAGCAGACCTTCGCCACCTGGTCCGTAATGGAAACCATCGTGTCGCTCAGCGGGCTGGCGGGCGTGCTGGTATTGCAGCAATTTGTGTAGCGGCAAAATCAATTTATTGGATAACTTTAAAACAAAAATCGTGATGAACGCAGCAGCCAATTTTGAATCGCTCGGACTTGAGTTACCTCCCGCCCCCGCCCCCAAAGGCGTTTACAAAACATTAAATATCGTGGATAAGCTGGTATATTTATACCGCCACGGCCCCCTGCTGCCTGACGGCACGCTCCATCACGGCAAAGCCGGGCAGGACGTGAAAGCGGACGGTGCGAAGCTGGCCGCGCAACAGGTAGGGCTTACCATTCTTTCCACCCTTATCGCACAACTCGGCAGCCTCAACAGGATCAAAAGGGTCATCAAAATACTCGGCATGGTGAATGCGGTCCCCGATTTCGGCAAACACCCCTTTGTGATCAACGGCTGCAGCGAACTGTTCGTAAAAATATGGGGGCCGGATAATGGCGTGGGCGTAAGAAGCGCCGTGGGCATGGGTCCCCTGCCTGACGACATTACCGTGGAAATTGAAGCCGTTTTTGAACTGGAAGACTGACATATGCAACCTGACTATCGTAACAACATCGCGTCGCCGGCGCTCCTGGTATTTAAAGAGGAAGTCGGCCGCAATATCGACAAAATGATATCCATGGCGGGGAACGCCGGAAGGCTCATCCCCCATGTGAAAACCCACAAAATGGCGCCCATCGTGCAAATGCAGCTGGCCAAAGGGATCACACGGTTCAAATGCGCCACTTACGCGGAAGCCCTTATGCTGGCTGAAGCCGGCGCCAAAGACATCGTGATCGCTTATCAGCTGAATTCCCCGACCGCCGAAGCTTATGCAGCCCTCACCCAGCGGTTCCCCGGCAGCTCGTTCGCCTCGCTGACCGACAATCTCGCGTCCGCGCAACTGCTCAACCGTGTTTTCGCAGCCATCAACGCAAAAGCAGGCGTGTACATCGATATAGACAGCGGGATGCACCGCACCGGCATCGCGCCCGCAAAAGCGCTGGCGCTGTACAAAGAGCTGCGGCAGCTGCCGAACGTTTTCTGCCGCGGCCTTCATGCTTACGACGGGCACATCCGCGAAACAGATTATGCCAAACGCGCCGCCCAGTGCGACGAAGCGTTTGCTCCCGTGGTAGAGCTGGCAAAACAGATGGAATTCCCGGAGATCATCGCCGGCGGCACACCTACTTTCCAGATACATGCGCGCCGCAGCAATGTGATGCTCAGCCCGGGCACCTGCCTTTTGTGGGACGAAGGTTACGCTACCGGTTATCCCGAACAAGGCTACGTTCCCGCCGCGCTGCTGCTTGCCCGCGTGCTGTCCAAACCCTCGGAAGGCCATATCACGCTCGATCTCGGGCATAAAGCAGTGTCTGCCGAAAACCCAATCACCAAACGCGTGTTTTTCCATGAGCTGCCGGAATATGAAGTGATCTCCCAGAGCGAAGAGCATCTGGTCGTAAAAACGCCTCACGCGGATAAATTTAATGTCGGCGATATGCTGATGGGCACGCCCTGGCATGTATGCCCCACCGTAGCGCTGTATAACGAGGCGCAGGTCATAGAGAACGGCGCAAACACCGGTACATGGGCCATTGCAAGAGGCCGCAGGATCAACTGAAATATCTCACAACCAAATAATCCTATGCAATCTTTCATTTTCGACGCGCACCTGGACCTGAGCATGAATGCCCTGGAGTGGAACCGCGATCTCACCAAATCCATTCAGGCTATCCGCGACCGGGAGAAAGGCCTTTCAGATAAACCGGACCGCGGGCGCGGCACGGTGTCGCTGCCCGAGATGCGCAAGGGCCGCGTGGGCTTGTGCGTGGCTACGCAGATAGCGAGATATGTGGGGCTGGACAATCCTTTACCCGGCTGGCATTCGCAGGAGCAGGCCTGGGCTCAAACTCAGGGCCAGCTGGCATGGTACCAGGCCATGGAAGCCCGCGGCGAAATGAAGCAGATCACCAACGCGACGGAACTCAGCGCTCACCTCAAACTCTGGGAAAATGCGGAAGACACCAGCTCCCTGCCTGTAGGGTTCATACTCAGCCTCGAAGGGGCAGATTCTTTTTTTGAGCTGGCCTGCGTCGAAAAAGCCTATGCATCAGGCCTCC
>CBFHAF010000330.1:0-5759 GCA_965653435.1 uncultured Chitinophaga sp. | reverse complement strand
GGCGGCAAATGTTGTTTATCGAATTGCTCCAGTTGTTCAAACACGGTTTTGTCCGCATCGATAAAACTGTATTGCTGATCGAGATAGATGATGTTGCAGGGCGCTTTGTCCAGCACTCCCATTGTGGGGAGTAAAGTACCCATTATGAGTTTGAGCAGCGTGGTTTTGCCCGCGCCGTTCGCGCCGCGGATGGCAAGGCAGTCGCCGCTGTTCACCTGGAAATCCAGCGGCTCATTCCACAGCATGGACTTTCCATAGGCAAAATTCAGCCCTACGGCGTGCACGAGTTTTTTGCCCTTGTGCAGCAGGGAGTCCGGGAAGCGGAGCTGCAGCAGCTGTTCTTTACCCAATATCTCGCGCTGCTGCTGCAGGTCTTTGGCAATGTCGTCCATTTTCTCGCCGTGCACTGCATTGAGCTTTGCTGTGCTCAGCTCTGCGCTGTTCCGCAGGGAGTTGGCCACAATTTTCGGGAGGCCGCCGGTTTGCGACTTATCGCGGCCTTCCTGCCGCTGCCTCCGCTCTTTTGCAAGCTGCGCCTGCTTTTTCGCCTGCTTCAATTCTTTTTCCCGGTGATGGATGTCCTGCTGCAGGGCATTCAGCTGCTCTTCGCGGCGGGCTTTGTAAAAGGAATAATTACCGCCGTAAGCTTCGAGCTTCCCCTGCGCCAGCGCCAGCGTAACGTTGTTCAGCTCCAGCAGCGCACGGTCGTGGCTTATAGCCACCAGTGTGCCTTTATACCCTTCCATGAAGCGGTACAACTGTTGCCTGCCGCGTGCGTCCAGGTGGTTGGTCGGTTCGTCCAGCAACACGATGGAAGGAACATGCAGTTCCATGCCTGCCAGCATCACCCGCGTTTGTTCGCCGCCGCTGAGCAGGCGCATGGGCTGGTTCAGCCCGGCGTGTTCCAGCTGCCAGTCCGCCAGGGCTTTCTCTGCTTTTTCTTCAATATCCCATTCATCCGCCAGCTGTTCAAAATAACGCTCATCCGTTTCGCCTCGCAGGATGGCCTGCAAGGCTTTCACTTTGTGATCCACCCCCAGGGCTTCCGCCACCGTTTGCTCCTGCAGCCAGCCCAGTTGCTGCGGCACGTAATATGGCCGCGAAGAAACGGTCACGCTGCCTTCAGACGGCGCAAGCCGGCCGGCCATGATCTGCATCAGGGTAGACTTCCCGGAGCCGTTGTTGCCGATGAGGTTCACATGCTGCCCGCTGTCTATAGAACAATACAGGTGCTCGAAAAGAAGGGTCCGGTCGTTGTGGAAATAGGTAATATCCTGTAATATCATACTCATGTTGGGCAGGAGATTTAATAATGAAGGAATGTACCGGGCGAAGCGGCCCGATAGAAATTATCGTTATGGGTAATTATTCAGAAAAAAACATGATCACTAAGTTTTCCCAGGTGCAGGCGCGCCTGGTGGGCTTTTAGATGGCCCTGTTATTCAGAAGGATTTGAATATTTACTTAGCAATTTTCACTGGAGTATTTTTTCGTGAGATGCAAAGATAGGGATTTATACCAAATTTCCCAGCATCCGGCTATTGAAATTGCCGCGGCAGGCTATAGCTTTGTTTTATCAATCCACCCCTCATGGAACATCCGGACCAGCTCCCAGGCACGCTGCTACAGCGGTATCAAGAAGTGCTCGGCAGGGATTATGAACGTTACAGGAACCATGTATACCGCGTATTTTACAACTGCATCCTCCTGGATGCAGATAGCGGGTATGCCACCCGGTATGCCATCGCAGCGGTGTTTCATGACATCGGCATCTGGACAGACCATACATTCGATTACCTGGATCCGTCCGTCCGGCAGGTGAAAGAATACCTGCAGGAAGCGGGGTACGCGGAATGGTCCGATGAAATTTCGCTGATGATCTCCTGGCATCACAAAATAAGCCCGTATAAAGGCCCATATGAGCATTCGGTGGAGACTTTCCGGAAAGCGGACTGGATCGACGTTTCGCTGGGCGCATTAACTTTCGGGGCAGGCAGGAAAAAAATGCGGGAAAACCGGGAAAAGTTTCCCAACCGCGGGTTTCACTGGTTCCTGGTGCGGCAAACGGTAAAGAATTTTTTCAGGCATCCGCTGAACCCTGTGCCGGTGTTCAGAAAATAAAAGAGGGCTGCCTGGGGAACGGGCAACCCTCCGGGAAGGGGCAAGGGATTTGGGAGTCCAAATAATCAGTTCAACGGCCGGCGTTTCTTTATAACCAGTTCAATATTTTTTACTTGCGTGCGCGTGCCGGTGCTGATGAGATGAATGCCGCTTTCGAAGCGGTTGCCGGCAGGAAGGCGGGTAGTGTTCCGTTCGAAACGGATATGTTGGAGCACACCCGAGCTATCGTCTGCCGAGGTGCCCCCATAGCCCATCCCGGCACTTATCCAGGGCTGGTGGCTGATGGAGATCTCAGGGCGGGCCGAAGGCGCTTTCCCGAGCACAATGATGCCGTTCCAGGCATCCGCGCGGTAAAGCAGGGAGTCTGTGATGCGGAAAATAATGGGGTTGGTGCTGTCTCCCTTTGCAATGATCTTCGCGCCGCGGAATACGACGATGCCGCTGGCGGGATAAGCTTCACCCTTTCCTCCTCCATCCATCATGCCTATCACCGCGCCGCTGTCTATCTCCAGGGTAGCCTCGTTCATGACGTATACGATGCCTTTTATCCGCCAGTCGCGGCGGGCGGTAAGCAGCGTATTTTCCGTGATGAGGCCGCTAAGGGTATCGCTCACGGGAATCGCAGCGATGGTTAGCGGACCGTTCTGCTCTACAGTGCCGTCCTTTTCACAGGAGAGCATGCAGCACATGGCAGCCAGCATCACCGCACACCAGGCGGGAGCATAAGGAAGGTTTCGGGTTTTCATGATCAAACATTTATCCGGGCTGCCGCAGCGGCGTTCATCCGCCGCTCCAGCAGGCTTTCTTTGAGCCATGGTAATATCTGTTCCCAGTTTATTCTTTCCGTATCCCGGTATTCAAATTTCAGCGGGCGGGCCAGGGCGTCGTCGCAGAAAATGAACAGCTGCACACCGGTGTTCCTGATCTCGTTCAGCACATAACAGCATCTTCCGCGCAGGTAATAATAATAAATGGACTTATTGCCGCGCTCGCGGATGCGCGGGTGAATGGTCAACAATTTTTCTCTCAGTTCGTCGGGTAACATAACGCCGGGTTTATAAAAATTTAAATAAAGGAAGGGTGCAACAACACCGGCACGCCCTCCTTTCGTCCGCGGGGAATCACATTTTCAGCCGGGTTTTAAAAGGCCTGTGATGATTAATACTGGAACATACATTCCATATAGTAAAAAAAGAATCCACCCCCGAAATCAAATGCAGAAAATTTCGATATCTGGTGATTACTTTCATTACTGCATCTTGATTCCGCAAGCCCTCCGCTCCTGGGATCGTTGGGATCAACTGCCACCAGTCCGTCAATCGGCTGCCCGTCGGGCTTAACAGGGTCCAGGATATAGGATTTAGCTATTGCCAGGGGAATAAATTCAGTGAATTGCCCTTTCCTTACGTCCTTGAATGTATGAACGAGCCGGCCCGTGCCATCGTCCTGCAGTTCCCAGAGTTTGATATCAAACACATCAGGAAAAATGGGATCGTTCACATAATAGGCCTGCATGAATGTATCGGCAGGCACTTCATCCCCAGAGCCTCCTGCTAAAAAAAGAGGTTTGGTGCCTTCAGCCGTGTCGATCTGATATATAGTGTATTGTGCTCCCATCGGGGGGATCACTATGGTTGTATCCAGGAGAATGGTGTTACTGTAATGCTCGGTGATCTTCAGCCTATGCGCGGCAGAAGAGCGCTCCAGCGCACCGGTAACGGAAGCGTGTATCGTAACGCTGTCGTGTACGATATAGTCGCCCACTTTCACCTGGTACATCACCGGCGACTGTTTGAGCGATTTCACGTCAAAAGTAACTCGTGTAAATTCGGGCACTGGTTCTATTGCGCCATCTTTTGAGCAAGAGAAAAAAGTGACCATTGCAACTATCAACATCACAGCCCATGAAAAAATTCTCTTTTGAGAATGCAAAAACTGATTCATCATTATTTATTGTGTTTTTTTGTTTTTTTTAAAGGAGCAGGAAGCCTTTTGCTGCCTGCTCCTTAATATTTTCATTGCATCAATTCAGGTTAAGAACTTAAGCAAATTATTGGCAACCGGAAGCAGGCGGCACGAAGCCGATGCAACGGGACCAGCAGCCCAGCCAGTTACGGTTGTCGGCAGCAAATGCGCCTTTGTAGGTAACGCCTTTGTTCAGGAAGCTGTTAGATGACGCAAGAATGTCGCCAGGCCAGCCGGTGGTAAAGTTAGCACCAGCACCAACCGGGAGCGTGGCATTCTGCGGAGAGAAATCAAGACCAGTACCGTTGGCGCCGCAGGTGAACGGAGCGTTCAGTGCAAGGAAAGCGGTATTGGGAGCAATGATGTTGGTAGACGGAATTGCCGGGGTGGCCGGGGTGTACGGTGTTGCCGGTACAGCAAATCCTTGAACCACGTTGTATGCGAAGGTAGATTTGCTCGGGAAAGTATCCGAAGCACATGCGTCGAAAGCAACAGCATTGCCATAACCTGCGATAACAGAGTTACGCATCAGCATGTTAGCATTCCTTCTGAAGCGTGCGCCGTTCAGGGTACCAGCAAGAGCAGCATTCTGACCGCCGATGATAGTAATGTTGGACAGGATCGGACGAGTTCTGGGAAGCGGAACTGCACCGGGAGCGCAAACTTCGTCATTGTCGCATTCGATACCGTTTGCATCTGCATAAGTGTTGGTGTAGCAGCAACCGGTACGCACAACCACTGCGAACTGGATAGCACCGCGGTAACCAAAGTCGAAGTCCAGGCCGTCATCGTTCATATCCAGGGCAACCAGGTATTTGGCGTTCACTGTGCCACCGAAGAATTCGAACGCATCGTCAGCACCCCAGGCGCATTCGATGTGGTGGAGGGAAGTACGGCTGCCTACACCGCCAAGGGTAAGACCGTTCAACTCCCTGTTGGAAGTAAGAACTGCGCCGGCATATTCGATCCTTGTGAATTTAATTACACCAGAGCTGTCTGTGTCGTCAGTACCGCCATAAGCTACGTCGATGCCGGGAGGCAGCGTGGGCAGGTCGATACCTTCGATCACAGGGTTAACCCTGTTCACAGTAGCTTTACCCAGGATCACAACACCACCCCAATCACCAGGGTCAGCTGTCGGGTTGCCGGAGTCGATACGGGCAGTAAATACGATGGGATTGCATGAATCACCATTTGCGAGGATTTTACCACCTCTGGTAACCACCAGGGCAGAAGCCTCAGCCGGAGTGGCTTTTCTACGACCTTCGATACGGGTACCTGCTTCAATGGTCAGAACACCGGTGCTTGATACATAAGTTTTACCATTCAGGATGTAGATGGAATCCTTGTCGAGGAGCCTGGGACCTGAAATAACCTGGGGTAACACCACCGTATCACTGCACGGTACAATACCTGCCTGCAGAGCCCTGTCGCCTTCACCGACAGGCTTTGCCTCTTTTTTACAAGCGCCCAGTACGATGAGCGTTAAGGCAGCAAATCCAAATAGAATCTTTTTCATGGGACTTTTTTGATTAACAATTTTTGGGAATCGGGTTATACTTTGATGCAATGAAAATTAAAAACTGTACGTAGCGCTGAAACTCAGGTTAACTCCTTTCCGTGCCTTATATCTTACAAAATCCATATCAGGGTTATATCGTTTTCCTTTCGGG
>CBFHAF010000329.1:0-5760 GCA_965653435.1 uncultured Chitinophaga sp. | reverse complement strand
TATCGGTTTCACGAGGTGATCGAACACAAGGGCCTGGTCTATCGGTACGGCTTTAGGTTTGGGCGTTACCGGCGCGAGGAGGAAATCGTCGCCATGTGTGAGATTGGCGCCGAAGTGGCCTGTAATGGCGATCGCCGCCAGCAGCAAAGCGCCGCCGGGTTTCAGGAATTTGTTCCGCGAAGGCGGTGTTTCTGTTTTTACCCTGGCGCTGCGGTACCAATAGAAGGCGGTAGCAAGCCACAGCACGGCAACGCCGGCCCATTTGTGCCAGGCCAGCATGTCGCCGCCGTATCCTTCTTCGCGTGAAAGGATGATGCCCATGATCACTGAAATGGCAGCGCTTAAAGTGCCAGCCAGCCAGAGGCCGTTCAGCAGGTCCCTGTCTTTGAACTTCATGAAATCCAGCGCTACTGCGAGTATGATCAGCACGATGGGGAAGTGCAGCAGCAGCGGGTGCATCCTTCCCGCTACCTGTAGCCAGGCCGGGATATGCAGTTGCTGATAAAAAACAAGCAGGAAAAGGATAAATATATTGGACGCGATCAGCGCATTGTCTGCGATCTTTTTCAGCATGCTACACGCGTTTGAATTTATAGGGATATACTTTGCCGGAAGCCCATTGCGCCACGTAGATATTCTCTTCATCGTCCACCATTACATCGTGCGGGTGATTCAATATCTTTTCCGCCTGCCGCATGGGTTTGAGCTGGCCGTTCTCGTATTCGGGCGCGGTGCCGCCGAGGTTGGACACTACTTTGTTCTGTTTGTCGAGGATCGTTACGAAACCGCTGCCTTCGCTTCCCAGGTCGGGCGAGCGCAGCACGGCTGCATAAAGGTGATCGCCTTTGATCACGGGGCGGCATACGCAGGCGCCGGGCAGCATGATCTTTTCCTGCAGCTCTCCCTTCATGCTGAAACGTTTGAAGCAATTACGTGTACGGTCTGTTACGAGGAGAGTGGGCGTGCCATTGCGCCTGTCTACCGTGATGCCGTGCGCGTTATCCAGGTGTTTGTCTTCTTTGCTTTTTCCGCCGAAGAAGCCGAGCAGCTTGCCGGAAGCGTTGTAATGAAGGATGTATTGGGAACCATAACCGTCTGCGATGAAAAAGTCCCCGTTATCCGCCACGGTAGTCTCTGTGGGCACGAAGGCCTCTTTTTTTTCATACACGCCGCTGTCTGCCGGGTAATCGATGGTGAGCAGGATCTTCCCGTCAAGCGTGGTTTTGAACACCTGGTGGCGGTCTGTGTCTGTTATAAAAAGCGTGCCTTCGGGAGAGAGGGTGAGGCCGTGCGCGCCGGGAAACTCATGCCCCCAGCTGCTGAGCAGCTTGCCGCTTTTGTTATAGATCAGGATGTTGTTCTTCGTTTCATTGGTGAGCAGGAACACGCGGCCTTTTTTGTCCTGTATCATCTCGTGGCAATCCTTAACGGGAAAGCGCGCGGGGTCAAGGTTTCCCCATTTGTTGTCCAGCCGGTACTTCATATTGTTATGCCCGTACACCGCGCCATTTTCGCGTGCAAATAACCCGTTGCTGATGTAAAATTATCCGCCTGCGATGGCTGCGGATTGCAGGAATTGTCTTCTGTCCATATGATTATGCTATCAGGTCTTTTATTACGGTGCCTGCCACGTCTGTAAGGCGGTAACGGCGGCCGAGATGTTTGAAGATTAGTTTTTCATGGTCGAGGCCCAGCAGGTTCATCACGGTGGCCTGGAAGTCGTGCACATGCACGGGATCTTTGGTGATGTTGTAACCGAAGTCGTCGGTTTCGCCGTACACGATGCCGGGTTTCACGCCGCCGCCGGCCATCCAGATGGAGAAGCAGCGGGGATGGTGGTCGCGCCCGTAATTGTCTTTGGTCATTTTCCCCTGGCTGTAATTGGTGCGGCCGAATTCGCCGCCCCAGATCACGAGCGTTTCATCGAGCAGCCCGCGCTGCTTAAGGTCTGTGATGAGCGCTGCGGAAGCCTGGTCCACATCCATGGCCTGGCCTGCCATTTCTTTAGGCAGGTTGCTGTGCGCATCCCATCCTTGGTGGTAAAGCTGCACGAAACGCACGCCGTTTTCGCTGAGCTTGCGCGCCAGCAGGCAGTTGGATGCGAAAGTGCCGGGCACCAGGCAATTGGGGCCGTACAGCTTGATGATATCATCGGGTTCTTTGCTCAGGTCGGTAATATCGGGCACAGCGGTCTGCATGCGGTATGCCATTTCGTATTGCTGGATCTTGGTGCTGATCTCGGGATCGCCAAACTCGCTGTAGGAAAGATGATTCAGCTCGGCCAGCTTGTCCAGCAGTTTACGGCGGCCGGTGGAATCCATGCCGGCGGGATTGTTCAGGTAAAGCACGGGGCTTTCGCCGCTGCTGAACTGAACGCCCTGGTGGATGCTGTCCAGGAAGCCGTTGGTCCAGAGCTTGGAATACACGCCCTGACCGTTGCCTTTCCCGCGGGACAGCAGTACGCAGAACGCCGGTAAGTTTTTGTTCTCGCTGCCCAGCCCGTAGCTGAGCCATGCGCCCATGCTGGGGCGGTTGCCCTGCTGTGCGCCGGTCTGGAAGAAGGTAAGCGCGGGATCGTGGTTGATGGCTTCGGTGAACATGGAGCGGATGATGCAGATATCGTCCACCACCTTAGCCGTATGCGGGAACAGGTCGCTGACCCATGCGCGGGCCTGGCCGTATTGTTTGAAGTCGTAGTAAGAGCCTACCAGCGGGAAGGAGGACTGCCCGGAGGTCATGCCCGTGAGCCTTTGCCCCATGCGGATGGAGGCCGGCAGTTCCTGGCCCATCATTTCGCGGAGCTTCGGTTTATAATCGAAGGTTTCCAGTTGCGAGGGGGCGCCGTTTTGAAAAAGGTATATCACGCGTTTGGCTTTCGGCGCAAAGTGTGGGATGCCGGGCGGGAAGCCCATTTCTTCCGCGCCTGAGGCGCCGCTGAAGAGATCGGGGATGAGGAGCGAACCGAGCGCAACGCTGCCCAGCCCGAGGCTCAGGCGGCTCAGGAAACGGCGGCGGTTCATGTTCAGTCCGTGTTCCAGGAATTCTTTATCCATCAGTGAGGAGTTTAGTGTTTGAAAATGCTGCCTGTCTTAGCTCTTGCTGGTTGATTCTTCGAGATTGTAGATAGCGGTGATCACCTGCATGAGCGCGGCTACTTCCGCTATTTCCTTTTTATCCGGCAGGGGGGATTCCCCGGCGCGGATCACTTTATCCGCCATGTCTGGCTGGCTGCGGAAGTGCGCCTGCTGGTCCTTGTAGTATTCGCGCAGTATCGCCAGCTCCTTTTCCTGCGGTTTGCGGCAAACGATCATCCTGAAAGCGGTTTCCACCGGTTCTTTCTTTTCATGCAGCAGCTTTGCGGCCAATACCCGCGACGCTTCCAGCACCTGCGGATCGTTGAGCATCACGAGCGCCTGCAACGGCGTATTGGTGGTGAGCCTTTTCACTTCGCACTGGTCCCGGTTGCTGCCGTCGAATATCATGAGCGAAGGCGGCGGAACGGTTCTTTTGATGAAGGTGTATAACCCGCGCCGGTACAGGCTTTCACCATGGTCCTGCTTATAGGTGGCCAGTATGCCCCTGCCTGAGGTGGCCAGTTCCCACAATCCTTTCGGCTGATAAGGTTTCACGCTGGGCCCGCCGATCTTTTTTACGAGCAGGCCGCTGCTGCCGAGCACGAGGTCGCGCACGCCCTCAGCGGGCAGGCGGAAGCGGGGCGCGCGGGAAAGCCAGATATTGTCAGGGTCAGCCTGCAATTTTTCTTTGGGCACTACGGCGGATTGGCGGTAAGTGGCGGACGTGACCATCTGTTTCATCAGTCTTTTTATGTCCCAGTTATGGTCCATAAAATCCACCGCAAGCCAGTCCAGCAGCTCCGGGTGGGAGGGCAGCTCGCCTTGCATGCCGAAGTCGCCCGAGGTCTTTACGATGCCTTTGCCGAATATTTCCTGCCACATGCGGTTCACGAAAACCCTTGCAGTGAGCGGGTTCTGCCGGCTGAAGAGCCATTGCGCCAGGCCGAGCCTGTCGGGCTGGCCACTGAAGTTCATAATGGAACGCGGGGTGCCGGCGGTCACTTCCGGCCCGTGCGCATCGTATACCCCACGGTTAAGGATATACGTAGTTCTTACCGTGTCCAGGTCGCCCATTACGGATACGATCAGGCGGTTGGTATCCGTACGGTTGATGAAAGAAAGCACATCTTTCACTTCCGCATTGGATATTTCCATGTAAGGTGTTTTGGCGTATGTTTCCGGCCCTCCTACAGACGATTCCAGGCCAACTTCACGTACGTTGTTGAAGAAGGCGGAAAGCTGGTAATATTCTTTTTGTGTGAACGGGTCGTATTTATGGTCGTGGCACTGCGCGCATTCGATCGTAACGCCCAGGAAGGCTTTACCGAGGGTATTGGTCCTGTCACGCACATATTCCACGCGGTATTCTTCGTCTATCACGCCGCCTTCTTCGGTGATCTTATGATTGCGGTTGAAGCCGGAAGCGAGCAGCTGTTCGCGGGTGGAATTGGGCAACAGGTCGCCGGCCAGCTGCCAGGTCACAAAAGTATTGTAGGGAAGATTGTTGTTGAAGGCATGTATCACCCAATCGCGCCAGGGCCATTGGGAGCGGTAGTTATCGTCCTGGTACCCATGGCTGTCCGCATACCTGGCCACGTCCATCCAGTGAACGGCCATTTTTTCGCCGTACTGCGGCATGGCCAGCAGTGTGTCTACCCAGCGTTCGTATGCATCGGGCCGGGTATCGGCCAGGAATCGGTCCATCATTTCGATGGAAGGCGGCAGGCCGGTAATGTCCAGGCAGGCGCGTTTGAGCAGCCGTTCGCGGTCCGCTTCGGGATTGGGCTCAAGGCCGTTCCGTTCCATAGCTTCGAGCACGAAGCGGTCGATGTCGTTCCGCGGCCATTCTTCATTTTCCACGGCGGGCGGCTTGGCAGCTTTAGGCGGCACGAAGGCCCAGTGCGGCTTGTATTTCGCGCCCTGTTTGATCCACTTTTCAATAAGCTTTATCTCATATTGTGTAAGCTGGAGGTTGGAATTGGGTGGAGGCATGCGCAGGGAAGTATCTTCTGTGACCAGCCGCCTGTATACTTCCGATTCATGCGGTTTGCCGGGAATAAAAGCGAATGCGCCGGGCGTTTCCTTCAGAGCCTTGAAAGCGGAATCGCCGATGTCCAGCCGGAGGCCTGCTTCGCGTTTGTTGGCGTCGGGACCGTGGCAGGTGAAACATTTGTCTGAAAGGATAGGCCGTATGTGGAAGTTATAATCCACTTCATCCGGTAGTTTTCCGGCGGCGTTGCGTGAGCCGGGGGAGGACGTACAGGCGCGGAAGAACAACAAGCCTACAGCAGCAATGGCCACTATGTGGTTTCTTTTCATTGGTTGTGGAATATGGGCGCCGGAGGCGATGGTAGCATATCGCCTGCGGCAAAAATCAATTAATGGGCGGGCTACGGTGCTTTCCGTATCCCCAGTGCAAGCTGTAACTGTAGTGTATAATCCTGTGTGTGGAAGACAATATACTCAATCCCGCCGTGGTTTGCAAATTTTTACGGCATATTTGCGAGGATCGTATCATAAAGAGATAAAAAAAGACCCGCCCCGGAAGGAACGGATCAGTTTTGTTCTCAACTGTGCCTGGTACGCCTTTATATACCAGGTTGGCTTGTGTATTGGCTTAGTGGGCGGAGCGCAGCTTTGCCAGGCGCGTTTTTCTCACGTAAGTGCGCGCAAAATGAGCGATCAG
>CBFHAF010000328.1:0-5761 GCA_965653435.1 uncultured Chitinophaga sp. | reverse complement strand
GTTGGCAGCTCATGGAAAACCTGCCGGGAGAATTTCCGTACGCCGCAGGCGTATTCCCGCTGAAGCGCGAAGGAGAGGACCCCACGCGCATGTTCGCAGGAGAAGGCGGGCCGGAGCGTACCAACAAACGTTTCCATTACGTGTCTGTAGACCAGCCGGCAAAGCGGCTTTCCACCGCATTCGACAGTGTAACGCTTTACGGGGAAGACCCCGCTTACCGACCCGACATCTACGGGAAGATAGGCAACTCCGGCGTGAGCATTGCCACGGTGGACGATGCCAAGAAGCTCTACAGCGGTTTTGACCTCTGTGATCCCAAAACTTCCGTGTCCATGACCATCAACGGCCCTGCGCCGATCCTGCTTGCGTTTTTCATGAACGCCGCCATCGACCAGGAATGTGAAAAATACATTGCACAGAACGGCCTGGAAGAAAAGGTGGACGCCATCATCAAAAAGAAATTCAAAGACCATCCCCTGCCGCACTACAGCGGTGGCCTGCCGCATGGCAACAACGGCCTGGGCCTGCGCCTGCTGGGCGTTTCCGGCAGCGACGTGCTGGAGCCCGAAGTATATGAGAAAATAAAAGCCCACGCGCTGAGCACCGTGCGAGGCACCGTGCAGGCGGACATCCTGAAGGAAGACCAGGCGCAGAACACCTGCATTTTTTCCACTGAGTTCGCCCTGAAGCTGATGGGCGACGTGCAGGAATATTTCATCGGCCGCAAGGTGCGGAACTTTTATTCCGTCAGCATTTCCGGGTACCATATCGCCGAAGCCGGCGCCAATCCCATCACCCAGCTTGCGTTTACATTGGCGAACGGTTTCACCTACGTGGAATATTACCTGAGCCGCGGCATGCATATAGACGACTTTGCGCCGAACCTTTCCTTCTTCTTCAGTAACGGCATGGATCCCGAGTATGCTGTGATCGGCCGCGTGGCAAGGAGGATATGGGCAAAGGCGATCAGGAACAAATACAAAGGCAACGACCGCTCGCAGAAGCTGAAATATCATATCCAGACCTCCGGGCGGAGCCTGCACGCGCAGGAGATCGACTTTAACGACATCCGCACCACCCTGCAGGCACTGTATGCCATTTACGACAACTGCAATTCCCTTCACACCAATGCATACGACGAGGCCATTACCACTCCCACAGAAGAAAGCGTGCGCAGGGCAATGGCCATTCAGCTGATCATCAACAGGGAGCTGGGCACCGCGAAGAACGAAAATCCCAACCAGGGCAGCTTCTTCATTGAAGAGCTGACAGACCTGGTGGAAGAAGCTGTGCTGGCGGAATTCAACCGCATCACAGAACGCGGCGGCGTGCTTGGAGCTATGGAAAGGATGTACCAGCGTAACAAGATCCAGGAAGAAAGCCTGTACTACGAATCGCTGAAACATTCGGGAGAGTTCCCGATTATCGGCGTGAATACTTTCCTAAACAAGAACGGCTCTCCCACCATCATCCCGGCGGAAGTGATCCGTTCCACCAAAGAGGAAAAAGAATTCCAGATCACTGCCCTTGAAGCGTTCCGGGAAAGGCATGCGGATCAGAGTGCGGAGAAGCTGAAAGCCTTGCAGGCTGTGGCTGTGCGGAACGGCAACCTGTTTGAAGAGCTGATGGAAACCGTGAAGTATTGCAGCCTCGGACAGATCACGCACGCCCTGTACGAAGTGGGCGGACAGTACCGCAGGAATATGTAAAACAGCATTTCGTAATAAGAAGGGCTGGCCGCGTATGGCCGACCCTTTGTTTTTTGACCCTGCCCAGCCTCGAATCACACCCGTGGCAAACCCGGGGCAAAGCCATATCAAACCCGTGGATAAAGGTACTTTAAAGCGTTGTGTATCACTTCTGATACCGGCAGGTACATTTTTGATACCCCTTCTTTTTTGTCATGCCTTTGAAAAATGCGATGGCTGTTTTTCCATTTCACGTATCTTTCCGGCATGCAAACGGCGACCATTTACCAGCAAAGAATAGACGACTTTACCCGGCAGCTTTCGCAGACGGACAGCCGGCTGAAACTGCTCAGCCTGGCCAGGCTTCTTTTTTTTCTCGGCATCCTGTTTTCCGGGATCCAGTATTTCCTGCAGGATTTTCAATTGGCATGGCTGCTGGCCTGTTTCCTGCTGATAGCATGCTTTGTGAGGAGCCTGGTGCTGTACCAGCGCAGCAAGGACCACCAGGCGCTGTTGCAGGCGCTGCTTGCGCTCAACCGGAAAGAGTTTCGGGTAGTGACCGATCACGTGGCGGATTTTGAGAACGGTGAAGAGTTCATCAACGACCAGCATGATTATACCGGCGACCTCGATGTGTTTGGCCGTTCTTCCCTTTTTCAATACCTGAACAGGACCGGTACCCTTACAGGGAAACATTTCCTGGCGGGCTGGCTGCAGAAGCCATTGCAAAGCAGTGCGGAGATTAAGTCCGTGCAGGAAGCCGTACGCAAGCTCAGCGGGAGTATTGAGTTCCGGCAGCTGTATACGGCTAATGCCCAGCTGGCGAAAGAAGGCGCCGATGATGTAAAAGAAATACGCTTGTGGAAAGAGGCCCCGCTGGAGTTCCTTCATAAGAATACCTTGCGGATAGCGGCTTACGTAGTGCCGGCGCTGGTGATCGCTGCCATCGGATTTTACATCTACAGCGGCAATTATGTGCCCATGCTGCTGGGAATGTTTGTGAACTGGATGATCCTGCTGGGGAACGTTAAAAAGGTGAATGCACAACATCAGCTGCTGTCCAATAAAGAACAATTGTTCAGGAAGTTCGCGGTACTGCTGCGGATGATCAGGGAGGAAGACTGGAAGGGCTCAGCCTGGCTGGAAGCGCGGCAGCAGACTGCCTTGGAGGCGGATAAGTCGCTGCATAAGCTGGCCGCCATCAGCAATATGCTGGATCAGCGGCTGAACCTGCTGGTAGGGCTCGTGCTCAATTCTCTCATGCTGTACGAGATCCATTGCATATTCAGGCTGGAACGCTGGAAATCGCAGCACAGGCTGGATGTGGAAGAATGGCTGGAAGTGATCGCGCAGGTGGAAACGGCAAACAGCCTGGCTACTTTTGCGTTCAATCATCCGAACTATACCTATCCTGAGATCAGCGAACAGCCGGGCGTTTCAGGGAAAGCATTGGGCCATCCGCTGATCCCTGAAGGGGAATGCGTGGTGAACGACTGCAGTATCGGGAACGGGGAGCAGTTTCATATCATTACCGGCTCCAACATGTCCGGCAAAAGTACTTTCCTGCGGAGCGTGGGGGTGAACTGGCTGCTGGCGATGGCGGGCGCGCCGGTGTGCGCGGCGTCCTTTACCTGCAATCCTTTGCGGATCATGACTTCCATGCGTATCAAGGATTCCATTGCGCGGCATACCTCTTATTTCCAGGCCGAGCTGCTGCGGCTGCAGCATATCATCCAGGTGCTGAAAAGTGGCCAGCAGGTATTCATTATCCTGGATGAGATACTGAAGGGCACCAACTCGGAAGATAAGCTGGCAGGCTCGCGCGAGCTGATCCGCCATTTCCTCCAATACCGCTGCCTGGGCATGATCGCTACGCACGACCTGGAGCTCGGCGGGCTGGAGCAGGAATACCCCGAGCAGATCCGCAACTATTGTTTCGAGAGCAGCCTGGATAATGGCCGCCTCCACTTCGACTACCGCATGCGCCCGGGCGTGGCGCGCAATAAAAACGCGACCTTCCTTATGAAGCAGATGGAGATCATTTAAAATTTGGCAGTACTAATAAATTTAGTATTTTTACTAAAATAATTAGTGCAAATGACGCTCCCTTTTAGCGACACCGCATCTGGAAACCCTTACTATAAAGGTCGCGGCGCGCAGGTCAATCCTAAGAACAAGTACCTGGCCGAAGAGTATGCCAAGGAGCATCCGGAGGGCATCGACGAGTGGTGGCAGGCGGATGTTCCCACGCAGATCTTCGAGGAGCATGCGAAGAATATTGTGAACAAGGTGGACAGTCCTGACGTCGGCATGTGGTACTCGATGAATCCCTACCAGGGCTGCGAGCATGGCTGTATTTATTGTTATGCGCGCAACAGTCACCAATACTGGGGTTTCAGCGCCGGGCTTGATTTTGAACGGAAGATCATTGCCAAGAACAACGCCCCGGAGCTGCTTAAAAAATTCCTCAACAACAAGAACTGGGTGCCTAAACCGATCTCCCTTTCCGGCAATACGGACTGCTACCAGCCGCTGGAAAGAAAGATGTGGCTGACGCGGCAGCTGCTGGAAGTGGCCTGGGAGTACCGTCAGCCGGTGGGGATTATTACCAAGAATTCCCTTGTGCTGCGGGATAAATATATCCTGCAAAAAATGGCGGAGCATAACCTGGTATGCGTGTATGTATCGCTCACCACTTTGCAGGAAGACCTGCGGCAAAAAATGGAGCCGCGTACGGCCACAGGCCAGCAGCGCCTGAAGGTGGTGCGGGAATTGTCGGAGCTGGGTATCCCCGTAGGAGTAATGACGGCGCCTATCATACCCGGCCTGAACGATCACGAGATACCGAGGCTGCTGGAACAGGCTTCGGAGAACGGGGCGAAGTTCGCCGGGTATACCGTAGTGAGATTGAACGATGCGGTAAAGATCATTTTCAACGACTGGTTGTATAAGAACTTCCCGGACAGGGCCGATAAGGTCTGGCATTTAGTGGAAAGCATGCATGGCGGCAAGGTGAACGACAGCGATTTCGGCAGGAGGATGCGCGGCGAGGGGAATATTGCGGAACTGATCCGCCAGCAGTTCAGATTGCAGACCAAGCGGTTAGGAATGAACCAGGAAAAATTCGAGTTTAACACCGAATTGTTTCAAAGACCGAACAGCCAGCTGAGATTATTTTAGGAAGAAATAAAAAGCATGATTTTTTAGGTGGACATGAGGGGATAACATATGGTACTAATTTGTATCTTTATGTTCCTTATACCTATTGATCTATGCAATACAGTCGTAACTGCCTGTGTATCAACCTAATACTTTTTGGGTTATCCCTTTCCGCCCCGGCTTCCGGGGGCGCCGGGCCTTCGGGAAAGGCTGAGGATAAATATGTTATTCCTTTTTTTCGAGGTAAAGCTGACCGGGCCGGTGAAGCCGGTAAGGGCAACAATGCCCATGCAGGGCTTCCGGGGACAGGGCGGGATGTGAGGAGCCACGGCGCTATCACCTTCATCGAAGAAAATAAGAACATCGTCATCCGCGAAAGGAAAGAACGCTACGAGTTCGTTAAAGGCGACGAAAAGCACCCGGTATGGGTGAAACAATCCTTCACTACTTTTTACCGCTGCGACGAATACCGCGGTTCCATTCCCATCGTGGAGTTTTACGACGACTACAGCCGCGTGGATGAAGTAAAAGCCTACGTGAACGGCGACCGCATGAAAGTGAAGGTGGAACACAGATACCATTCCATTGAAGGTTTCTTTTATTCGGACGCGCGCATCTGCGGCTTTATGCTCCCGCTGGAGAAAAAAGGCACGGAGAGTAAAGTGGAGCTGGAAAAGACCGTGCTTGACCCGCGTTATTTCACCAGCGTGTTCTTCCAGGAAGAATTTTTCCAGGAACAAAAAGAAGTAACGCTCGTGGTGCCCCGCTGGATGAAGCTGGAGATCAAAGAAATGAACTTTGGGAACAAAGGGATAAAGTCAACCAGAACCTTTGACGAAAAAAATAACGCTGACGTATACACGTATACTGCCAAAGGTATTAAACCTTCCAAACCGGAACCACAAGCGCCCGGT
>CBFHAF010000327.1:0-5768 GCA_965653435.1 uncultured Chitinophaga sp. | reverse complement strand
TATTAAAATGTCCCTGAGGGCCGGGTTGTTCCGGCCTGTTTCCGTTTCAGAAGCCGGGATGGTATTGCTGGAGCATATCCCGCAGGTATTCGCGGTTCAGGTGGGTATAGATCTCGGTGGTGGTAATGCTTTCGTGACCCAGCATTTCCTGCACGGCCACCAGGTCCGCCCCGCCTTCCACCAGGTGGGTGGCGAAGGAGTGCCGGAAGGTATGCGGCGAAATGGTCTTGTTGATCTGCGCCTTGCCGGCCAGCTCCTTGATCATCAGGAAGATCATGACCCGGCTAAGGGCCGCGCCGCGGCGGTTGAGGAACAGGATGTCCTCATGCCCCTTTTTGACCGCCATATGCCGGCGGGTGCTTTCATAATACAGTTCAATATGTTTGATGGCGGAGCTGCCGATAGGGATCAGCCGTTCCTTGTTGCCCTTGCCGATCACGCGGATGAACCCCTCGTCGAAATAAAGGTGCGAGATCTGGAGGCTGACGGCTTCGCTCACCCGAAGCCCGCAGCTGTACATGGTTTCGAGGATGGCTTTGTTGCGGTGGCCTTCGGGTTTGCTGAGGTCTACCTGGCTGATGAGCAGCTCTATTTCCTGGAAGCTCAGGAAATCAGGCAGCTTGCGGCGAACTTTGGGCGCTTCCAGCAGCTGGGTGGGGTCTGCCTTGATCATATCCTGCAGCAGCAGGAAACGGAAGAAGGTCTTGATCCCCGATATGATCCTGCTTTGCGAGGTGGCGGTCATGCCCAGGGTGGCGATCCATTGCACAAAGCCCTGGAGCTCCGCCAGGGTTACTTCTTCAGGCGCCAGGGGCTTGTTCTCCATTACGAGGTAACGGGTAAGCGCCAGCACGTCCCGCTCGTATGCCTCTATGGTATTGGCAGACAGGGAGCGCTCCAGCTTGAGGTGTATCTTAAATCCTTTGATCGCTGCATCCCACATGGGCACAATATAATGTCTTCCGGGCAAACTGATACAGGGAAACCCCGTCATTGCGCGGAGCGGCAACAAAGCGGGTGGGCATTTATTTTATCGGGAGGAACAGCGGAGCAAAGCGGGTAGAGCATTTACGTCTTCGTAAGGAACTGCAGAACCAAAGTGGGTGGGGTCTTTACGTCATTGCGAGGAGCAGCGGAGCCAAAGCGGGTAAGGGCGACGAAGCAATCTCCTACATTGAACAGGTATGCCACAATCTCGGGAAGAGATTGCTTCGTCGCCCCACCGCACAAACCCTCGCTGCTCCCCGCAATGACGTTGCTCCCAATGATTGCTTTTGTCTGTCGTCCCGCGCGTGCTTGACTTGCTTCCCGCAATAACGGGGGGCGATCGCCCAATACCCACGGCCATAGCGTATTCCATACACACCATTCGCCTTGTATTATATAATTTTTATATCATTTGACTTCTTTTTGGACAAAAAGGCTGTTAAACTGGTCATGCTTGAAAATATTTTAGGATTTGCCAGCGATTTTTAGAAATAAACAAAGAAAAAACAGGTTTCTTTTACTACTTTTATGCCCGCTGATTTTTAGCATAAATGTTATATTGACTGCCAAACCACTGTTATGTCGGATTCGCTAAAAAGGATACACAAGCTGTTAGTAGCTAACCGCGGCGAGATCGCCGTGCGGATTTTAAGAGCAGCCTCGGAATTAAGGATCAGGACCGTGGCGATCTTCACTTATGAAGACCGTTATTCCCTCCATCGTTACAAGGCGGACGAAGCTTACCAGATTGGAAAAGACGAAGAGCCCCTGAAGCCGTACCTGGACATCGAGGCCATCATTCACCTGGCCAAGACCCAGCAGGTGGACGCTATCCACCCCGGCTACGGCTTCCTCAGCGAGAACGTGACCTTTGCATGCCGCTGCAAGGAAGAAGGTATCATTTTCGTAGGCCCCGATCCGGAAGTAATGGCGCAGCTCGGCGATAAAGTAGCCGCTAAAACCCTGGCCCGCAGGGTGAAAGTACCATTGATCGAAGACAGCCAGGTGAAGCTGGACGATGTGGAGACCGTTAAAAAAGAAGCCGCCCGCATCGGCCTGCCCGTGATCCTCAAAGCCGCGTCTGGTGGCGGAGGCCGCGGCATGCGCGTGGTGCGCGACGCCAGCCAGCTGGAGAAATCCTTCCTGGAAGCCCGCAGCGAAGCCGGTAAAGCATTCGGCGACGATACCATCTTCATCGAAAAATTCATCGAAGAGCCCAAACATATAGAGGTTCAGCTGATGGGGGACAACCACGGCAACATCGTTCATCTCTACGAGCGCGACTGTTCCGTGCAGCGCCGTTTCCAGAAAGTAGTGGAGATCGCCCCTTCTCCCAACCTGCCCGTTGAAACAAGGAATGAAATTTACGAATATGCGTTGGCGTTAGCCCGCGAAGTAAAATATAATAACGTCGGTACCGTAGAGTTCCTGGTAGACCGCCAGAACAAGGTATATTTCATCGAAGTGAACCCGCGCATCCAGGTGGAGCACACGGTTACGGAAGAAGTGACCGGCATCGACATCGTGCGTTCGCAGATACTCATCGCCAAAGGTCACCACCTGTCGGACCCGGAGATCTTCCTCAAAAGCCAGGACGATGTGCGCCTGAACGGCTTTGCCATCCAGTGCCGCGTGACCACCGAAGACCCGGAGAACAACTTCACGCCGGACTACGGCACCGTGATCGCTTACCGCAACGCCGGCGGCTTCGGCATCAGGCTCGATGAAGGCAGCGCCTACTCAGGCGTGAAGATCTCGCCCTTCTTCGATTCCATGCTCGTGAAGGTGACCGCATCGGGCCGTACGCTCAGCGGCGCGGCCAGCCGCCTGCTCCGTACCCTGAAGGAGTTCAGGATCAGGGGCGTGAAAACGAATATCCGCTTCCTGGAGAACGTGATCACCCACGATACCTTCCGTAAAGGCAATTGCACCGTAAGTTTCATCGACCAGCATCCCGAGCTGTTCAAACTTTCGCCCATCCGCGACCGCGCCACCAAAACACTGATGTACATTGCGGACGTGACCGTGAACGGCCACCCCGACGTAAAAGGCAAACACGACGGCCGCAAGTTCCGCACCCCGCACGTTCCTTCCTTCGACCCGCTGGCCCCCGTGCCGGAAGGCAGCCGCAACAAGCTGCTGGAGCTGGGCCGCGAAGGGTTCAGCCAGTGGCTGCGCAACGAAAAGCCCGTTTATTTTACAGATACCACCTACCGCGATGCGCACCAGAGCCTGCTGGCCACCCGCGTGCGCACCAAGGATATATTGTCCGTAGCCGAAGGATACACCCGCAACAACCCGCAGATCTTCTCCATGGAAGTATGGGGCGGCGCCACCTTCGACGTGGCAATGCGTTTCCTGCATGAGTGCCCCTGGCGCAGGCTGCAGCTCATGCGCGAGGCCATGCCCAACGTGCTGTTGCAAATGCTGTTCCGCGGCTCCAACGCGGTAGGTTATTCCGCTTACCCGGAGAACCTGATCGCAAAATTCATCGAAAAGGCCGCGGAGAACGGTATAGACGTCTTCCGCATCTTCGACTCCCTCAACGACATCGGGGCCATGACCCCCAGCATCGGTTTTGTGCGCAACAACACAAACTCGCTGGCACAGGCAGCCATCAGCTATACGGGAGACATCCTCAGCAAGGATAACAGCAAATACACCCTCAATTATTACCTGGACCTCGCCAAACGCCTGGAAGACGCCGGCGCGCACATGCTCTGCATCAAGGACATGGCCGGCCTGCTGAAACCGCAGGCTGCCACCGTGCTGGTAAGCTCCCTCCGCGAAGCCGTGAAGCTGCCCGTGGTGCTGCATACGCACGACACAGCATCCGTTCAGGCAGCCACTTACCTCAAAGCCATCGAAGCCGGGGTGAACGTGGTGGACTGTGCCATTGCATCGCTCAGCGGGCTCACCTCGCAGCCGAACCTCAATGCCATGGCCGCCATCCTGGAAGGCCACGAACGCAGCCAGCCCATGAACCTGGCTTCGCTCAACGAATACAGCAATTACTGGGAAGACGTACGCGAGTACTATTATCCCTTCGAATCGGATATGAAAGCCGGCACCGCACAGGTGTACGAGAACGAAATCCCCGGCGGCCAGTATTCCAACCTGCGCCAGCAGGCCGAATCGCTCGGTCTTGGCGACAAGCTGGAAACCATCAAGCACAACTACGCCGTGGTGAACCAGCTGTTCGGCGACATCGTGAAAGTAACGCCCAGCTCGAAAGTAGTAGGGGACATGGCGCTGTTCATGACCTCCAACAACCTCACGGCTGCGGACGTGCTCGACGAATCGCGCAACCTGGCCTTCCCCGCGTCTGTACAGGGTTTCTTCAAAGGCGAGATCGGCCAGCCCTACGGCGGTTTCCCGCCGAAGCTGCAGAAAATCGTGCTGAAAGGCCAGCAGCCGCTGAACGGCAAGCCCAACGCACATCTCGCCCCCGTAGACTTCGACAGCGACTTTGCCGCCTTCCAGCTGAAATACCCGCTGGCCGAATTCCTGGACTACCTGAGCTACCATATGTTCCCGAAAGTATTCGATGAATATTACCAGCATGCGCAGGTGTTCGGCAACGTGGAAGCCATTCCCACGCCCGCCTTCTTCTACGGGCTCAGGCTGGGAGAGGAGATACTGATCACCCTCAGCAAAGGCAAAACCATCATCGTAAAACTGCTGTACGTATTGCCTGCGGACGAGAGCGGCATGCGTACCGTGGTGTTCGAGCTGAACGGTTATACCCGCCGCGTGCAGGTGCGCGACCGCTCGGTAAAGAGCGAAATACCGGTGAATAAAAAGGTCAGCAACCCCGAACTGGAAGTAGGCGCGCCGCTGCAGGGCAAACTGTCCAAACTGCTGGTAAAATCCGGCGACAGCATCAGCGCGAACACGCCGCTGTTCATCATCGAAGCCATGAAAATGGAAACAACGGTAACGGCCACACGCGATACGAAAGTGAAAACGATCCACTTAAGGGAAGGCACGATGGTGCAGCAGGATGATCTGGTGGTGGAGTTGGAGTGATAATTCCAGACTATTAGTATAAAATATAAGAGAGCGCCTTCAATAAAGGCGCTCTCTTGCTGTAACACTTGTTTCTTAGTATTGTTACGTTATAAAATACCCCTCAACCTGCTCTGCTGAGATAAAATCCTGATCCTGGGCAGATACAGCATGCTGCTGGTTCTCCCAAAATGGATCCAGGGAGAGATAGACACCGTTATCAGTTTTAAGAAATTTATAATCTTCTATATTAAAAAATAGAGATGGGTGACTAGTATAAAATGAATATTCTTTTATTCCTGAGAATCTGAGTTTCACTGATCTTTTTTCCGGATCATATAATAACCCGATCACCACATCTATAACAAGCTCCCTTTTTTCATCCACATAGAAGTCAATTTTTTGTAATGAGCCGCTTAAAAGCGTCAGTTTTGCAGATAGTAAGCGTATTAAACTTTCATTTTTATCAATGAAGATCATCAGTGAATATTAAGATTTCCTGTAACGATTGATTTCACAATGATAACAAAGCTGTCGCTGTTCATTTTTAGTGGCTTGCAACTACCATTCTTTTGATACCATGCATATTTCCGGAATGTACTTTTTCTAAACCATGTTGGAATGTCCATATCCTTTGACAATAATCCAAATTCAACCCCGTCATAACCGTCAAAAAGTAGTTTTGGACCTTCTTTTATTTGAAGCTTTGAAAATATTCTGAAACAGAATGTAATAATTCCTGGATGATTGGGTAATGCTTTTTTATTGGGATG
>CBFHAF010000326.1:0-5785 GCA_965653435.1 uncultured Chitinophaga sp. | reverse complement strand
GAAAGCCTCTCCCCTGGCTGAAATGAACAACCCTTCCTATTACCCCTTTAGTCTACAGAATTAGTGTCGGGAAACTCCCCTACCTTTACTTACGCCGGATACGCAACCGGCCGCCAAAACATCCTTTGTGCAAAGAAAAACACAAGAGGGAAGGACCAATCATACGCAACCAACATTAAAAAAAACGCAATTGTACCAGCCATTGCTATGATTCAGGCTTTCTGATGTGCCGCATACCGGATGCATCCTATTACACGTGAAAATTGTCGCAAGGAAAAATGGAACTGCATGCTTTATTGTTATTAGTCGGGCTCGGATTTCTAATCGGTACTTTCGGCACACTGATCGGCGCCGGCGGGGGATTTATTCTCATGCCGCTCCTGCTGCTTATCTATCCCGATATGCCGCCTGATGTGATAACCAGCATATCGCTGGCCGTGGTATGCCTGAATGCAACCTCCGGTTCCGTGGCCTATGCAAGAAAGAAACGCATCGATTACAAGTCGGCCTGGGTATTTGCGCTGGCAACCCTGCCGGGCGCCGTTTTCGGCGCAATGGCCACTTCTTATATTTCCCGCCATACATTCAATATCATTTTAGGCGTGCTGCTGATCGTGATCGCGATATTCCTGATCCTGAAACCCAAACAGGGCGGTTATGCCGGCCGGAACAACAAAGGGAAATGCGTGGAGAGGGATATCACGGAAAAAAGCGGGGAAGAGCACCATTACAAATTCAACATCTGGTACGGCATCGGTATCAGTTTCCTGGTGGGCTTCATCAGCAGCCTGCTGGGCATCGGCGGCGGCATCATCCATGTGCCCGCGCTGATCAGCCTGCTTAATTTTCCTATTCATATCGCAACGGCCACTTCGCATTTCATACTCGCCATCATGTCGCTGGCCGGCACCATCGTACATATGATTCAAGGCAGCTTCTGGGAAGGCTGGCAAACGGCGCTGGCTATCGGCACCGGCGTGATACTGGGCGCGCAGCTCGGCGCGGGGCTTTCCAGCAGGGTGAAACCAAAAGGGATCATTCTTGCATTAGCCGGAGCCCTGCTGCTGGTAGGGGTCCGCCTGTTATTTACCTGATGGGTTATTGCAGCAAAAAGCTCATCACGAACAACACCGCCAGCACATACATCACCGGGCTGATCTCCTTGTAACGCCCTGTGAACACTTTCAGCAATACATAGCTCAGCATGCCGAACACGATCCCTTCCGCGATGCTGTAAGTGTAAGGCATCATCACGATGGCCAGGAACGCGGGTATGGCCTCCGTTACGTCTTCAAAATTTATTTTCACCACAGCGCCCATCATCAGCATACCCACGATGATCAATGCCGGTGCGGTAGCCGCCGCGGGTATCATGGCGAACAGCGGCGCGAAGAACAAGGCCAGCAGGAACATCGCCGCCACCGTTACCGCCGTAAGGCCCGTTCTGCCCCCTGAAGCGATACCGCTGGCACTTTCCACGTAAGCCGTTACAACGCTCGTACCGAGCAATGCCCCGGCCGTGGTGCCCACCGCGTCCGCAAATAATGCCTGCTTCGCCCTCGGGATGCGGCCCTGCTCATCCAGCAGCCCGGCTTTATTGCAAAGACCGATGAGCGTGCCTACTGTATCGAACAGGTTCACCATCAGCAGCGTGAACAGGATCACGATCATATCCAGCGAAAATATCCTGCTGAACTCCAGCTTGAATGCGATGGGAGAAATATCCGGCGGCAGGCTCACCAGCGAGCCGCCCGCGGGCCAGTGCGTAATGCCGAACGGAATGCCCGCCAGCGTTGCGATCAGTATGCCGAGCAGCAGCGCCGCGTTCACTTTCCGGTACATCAGCACCGCGCTTACGACCAACCCCACGAGCGCGATCAGCGGCCCGGCGCTTACGATATCCCCGATCTTGAGGATCACCCCTTCCAGCCGCCCGTCTCCCACATGCCGCATGCCCGTTTCGATAATTCCCGCGTTGGCCATGCCTATCAGCGCGATCAGCAGGCCGATGCCCACCGAAATGGCGTGCTTGAGATTTTCCGGTATGCTGTTGATGATCGCTTCCCGGATATGAAAAAGCGAGAGGAAAATAAAAATGATCCCTTCCAGGAAAACGGCCGTGAGCGCGAATTGCCAGCTATAACCCATGCCCAGCACAATGGTGTAGGCAAAAAAAGCGTTCAGCCCCATGCCCGGCGCCAGCCCGATGGGCAGCCTGGCATACAGCCCCATTACCAGCGTGCCGATAGCGGCTGCCAGCGCCGTGGCCGTAATCAGCGCATTAAAATCCATCCCGGTCCTGGAAAGGATCATGGGATTCACCGCCAGGATGTAGGCCATAGTGGAAAAGGTCGTAAGCCCCGCCAGCAGTTCTTTCCTGACGGTCGTACCGTTCTCGTGTAAACGAAAGATATCACGCATACGGCAAAGGTAGTCCTTGCCCGAATTTTTCCTAATTTCATGCAAAATGAAACAGACACCCGGCTGGCAAGCGATAGAACAGTGGCTGGCGGCAAAAGAACTCAAGCCGTTCGCATTCCAGGAAGAAGCATGGGAACACTACCTCCATGGCCGCTCAGGCCTGGTGAACGCCCCTACGGGCTTCGGTAAAACATTTTCCTTATTCCTCGGCACGGTCATCCGCTGGATCAACGAAAATCCCGGTTACCGCAACAAAACCACCAACGGGTTACAGCTGTTGTGGGTCACCCCGCTGCGCGCGCTCACCAAAGACATCGGCCGCGCCATGGAAGAGGCCCTGCACGAGCTGAAAGTACCGTGGAAAGTAGGCATCCGCAGCGGCGACACCGCCACCAGCGTACGTGAGCAGCAGAAAAAACAGATGCCGGAAGTGCTCATCATCACCCCCGAATCCATCCACATCCTGATGGCCCAGAAAGAATACGCCAAACGTTTTGCCACGCTGCACACCGTGGTGGTAGACGAGTGGCACGAGCTCCTCGGCAGCAAACGCGGCGTAATGGTAGAACTGGGGCTCAGCCGCCTGCGCGGGCTCAGGCCGGGCCTGCAGGTATGGGGCATATCCGCCACCATCGGCAACCTGGATGAGGCCCTGGAAGTGCTGATGGGCAAACCTTCGCCGGGCCATGTGATCGTAAAAGCGGAAGTCAAAAAGAAGATCGACGTGCAGTGCATCCTGCCGGACGAGATCGAAAAATACCCATGGGCCGGGCATATGGGCCTGAAGCTCCTGCACAAAGTGCTGCCCGTGATACTGGAAAGCAACACCACGCTGCTGTTCACCAACACCCGCGGCCAGTCGGAGATCTGGTACCACCAGATACTGAAGGAATGCCCTGAACTGGCCGGCGCCATGGCCCTTCACCATGGTTCCATAGACGCGGAACTGCGCATATGGGTGGAAGAAGCGCTGCACACCGGCACGCTGAAACTGGTGGTCTGCACCTCCAGCCTGGACCTGGGTGTGGATTTCCGCCCGGTGGACACGGTGATACAGGTGGGCAGCCCCAAAGGCGTGGCCCGCTTCCTGCAACGCGCGGGCCGCAGCGGCCACCGGCCGGATGCTGTGAGCAAGATATGGTTCCTGCCCACCCATTCGCTGGAACTGGTGGAAGCAGCGGCGTTGAAGGACGCCATGAAAGAAAACCTCATCGAAAGCCGCATGCCCGTTGTGCTCGCGTACGACGTGCTGCTGCAATACCTGATGACGCTCGGCGTATCCGACGGGTTCAACGCGGATGAAATATGGGCGGAAGTATCCAATACCTTTTGTTATAAAGACATGACCGCCGAAGAATGGCAATGGGTGTTAGCCTTTCTCACTACCGGCGGCGATGCACTGCAGACCTACGATGAATTCCATAAGCTTCACCGCGTGGGCGATATGTACCACTGCGTAAGCCGCCAGCAGGCCATGCGCCACCGGCTGCACATCGGCACCATCGTAAGCGATGCCATGCTGAAAGTACGGTTCATGACCGGCGGGTTCATCGGGCTGATAGAAGAGTATTTCATTTCACGCCTTTCGCCGGGCGACAGCTTCCGCCTCAGCGGCCAGAACCTGGAATACGTGATGATCAAAGACATGACGGTGCTGGTACGGAAAAGCAAATCCAAAAAAAGTATCGTACCCAGCTGGAACGGTGGCAGGATGCCGCTTTCAGCGAACCTCGGCATGATGCTTCGCCGCAAATTCCATGAAGCCATGGCCGGCATGGCAAGGGAAAAAGAGATCACCATCCTCAGGCCGCTCTTCGACCTGCAGGAAATGCTGTCGCACATCCCGCGGGAGGGCGAATTGCTGATAGAGCAGATCCAGACAGACGATGGTTACCACCTGTTTGTATATCCCTTCGAAGGAAGGCTGGTACACGAAGTGATGGCCATGCTCCTCGCCTGGCGCATCAGCCAGCAGCACCCCATCACCTTTTCCATCGCCATGAACGATTATGGTTTCGAGCTTCTATCGGACCAGCCGATACCGGTAGACGATACCAATGCACAGGAACTGTTTTCGCTGGACAACCTGAACATCGACCTTCAGAACAGTGTGAACGCCACCGAAATGGCCCGGCGAAAATTCCGGGATATTGCCGTGATTGCAGGACTGGTGTTCCAGGGGTTTCCCGGGCAGCACAAGGCTAACCGTCACCTGCAATCTTCCGCCAGCCTCTTGTTCAAGGTATTTGAAGATTACGACGCGCAAAATATATTGGTCAGGCAGGCGTTTAATGAGGCCTTCTTTTACCAGATGGAAGAAGCGCGCCTCAGAGAAACGCTGGCGCGCATCAGCAACGACAAGATCGTGATCACTTTCCCGCAGCGGCTTACACCGTTCTGTTTCCCGATCAAGGTAGACAGTTTGCGGGAAGAGCTCACCAGTGAGAAGCTGGAGGACAGGATCAAGAAGATGATCCTCTGGCAATGAGTTTTAATTTTTTAATGGCATAACATACTTGGAAGACGTATTACATCTGTTCAGGGGCCAGCACTGGCGCCTGTCTGCCGGCAGGGCGGCATATTGGGAAGAGCAGCGGGCGCTGGTGATAGCGGACCTGCATGTGGGGAAGAGCGCGCATTTCCGCAAGGCGGGCATAGCGGTGCCGGCGAATATTGTGCAGGAAGACCTGTACCGTTTGCAGCAATTGATCACGAAATACGACCCAGTGCGGGTGATCGTGGTGGGCGACATGTTTCACAGCGAGGCCAACAACGAAGTGCAGTATTTTAAGATCTGGCGGCAGCAGTTCCCGCGCATCCGCTTCGAGCTGGTAACCGGTAATCACGATATTATGCCGGCGGCTGTTTATGAACAGTTGGAGATCATTATACAACCTTTCCTGCAACTCGGCGACATCTACTTCGTGCATGATCTGAAAGACCAGCCCAAGCCTTTAAACGGCCGTTACGTACTTTCCGGGCATATTCATCCGGGGGTGTGGATGGTGGGTTACGGCCGCCAGAAGCTGCGGCTGCCTTGTTTTTATTTCGGGGGAGAAGGGGCTGTATTGCCGGCCTTCAGTGCTTTCACGGGCATGTACTCCGTGGAGCCGGAGGAATCTTCTACGGTTTTTGTGATTGCGGAGAAGAAGATATTCAGGGTTTAAAATTGCCGGCTAAAACAGAAATATTTTAATAAAATTCTGGATTTTTTTTAATTATTAAGAACATCATTTTTAATTATTAATTTAATTAAATAAACATTTTTGTTTACTATTATTTATTTAATTATATTTGCTTATGAACTTGCAGGAAATAAATGTCTTAAAAGGAATCCATCCAGGGATTTTTTTGTAAAAAGAGT
>CBFHAF010000325.1:0-5791 GCA_965653435.1 uncultured Chitinophaga sp. | reverse complement strand
ACCGGCGACGTACAAACGAAAGTCCTGGGCACATCGTTCCGCATCAGCGCATTTAAGGGATCGCCGGTTACCGTGGCGGTGGCAACAGGAAAGGTGAGGGTAGATCAGAAACAAAACAGCGGCCTGGTGGAACTGGCGGTGCTTACGCCCGGCAGGCAGGTAACCTGGGACGGCGTTCCCGGTAATAAATCCCTTGCCGCGGTAAACGTGGCGGATGTTGAAGGATGGAAAACCGCCAGGCTGGTGTTCAATAACAGGTCATTGAAAGAAGTAGCGGCGGAACTTGAGCGCTGGTACAATGTGGATATCACTTTCGAACGGCGGGAAAAAGCGGCGGAAACCATTACTGTTACGCTCTTTGCAGCCGGCTCGCTCGAAAAAACATTGGAGACATTATCAGTGGGAAGCAATTTCCGGTACAGGATCAGCAAACGGCAGATCACCATTTATTAACTGCTTAAACAACCATTATGCAATAGAAGATTACAAAACAAAAAAAAGTTCCTGTCGGCCCGGACGGCCTGCAGGAACCTGTAAGCTCCATTCATTACCTGTTTTGTTTTGGACGACGGGCAGGTAAGAACAGTACCGGGCATTTTATTGTCCGGCAGTCAACCGATTTCCCCGCGGAGCGGGGTTAACCAGTAACAATCAAAAGTATGAAAAAAGGATTAAACGATCCTTTCGGAAATATTGTGGGCGCCGCGCCCATTAACTTTCAACGTGCGCCCGGGGCCGGAAGTGGCGCAGCCAGCCAGGCCCTGCGCTTAATCTGTTTCCTGATGAGATGTTCATGTATCATCCTCGCGGTTCAGCTTACATTTACCGGCCTGCTGTTTGCGGAGGGCGTGAAAGGCCAGGATCTCAACATCAGGCTGGACCTGCAGCTGGAGAGATCGGGGCTGAAGGAAGGTTTGCTGAAAATAGAACAACAAACCGGTGTGCGTTTCCTTTTGCCTGAGGAATTGCTGGCGGCGGTCAATAAAAAGATCACCCTGCAGCAAAACGGCATCCGCCTGAAAGACGCGCTGGACCAGATGCTGGAAAACACCCAGCTAGCCTACCGCCCCATGAACGGGTACGTGGTGATCGTCCGCAAGCCGGTGCCGGTAAAAATTACCGGCCGCGTGACCGACAGCAAAAATAAAGAACCGCTGCCCGGCGTATCCATCCGCCTGAAGGGATCGAATACCGGTACGGCTACGGACGGGAACGGTTTTTTTACATTAAATGTTCCTGAAGAAGGAGGCACACTGATCATTGCGTTCCTGGGGTACGAAACCAGGGAAGTGAAGGTGAGCAAAACCTCCGTGCATCTTAATATTATATTGACGCCGTCGTCCCGGCAGCTCGGCGAAGTAACGGTGCAGGCGCGGCGCAAGACCAATACGGATATTGCAGTACTGCAGGAGAGGAAGAACTCCGCCATCGTGCAGGATGCGATCTCCGCCCAGCAGATCGAGCGTACCGCCAGCATTACCACCACGCAGGCCTTGCAGCGCGTAAGCGGCGTAACGGTTACGGACGACAAATACGTGGCCATCCGCGGCCTGGGAGACAGGAGCGTGATCGGGCAGCTGAACGGCGTGCGCCTCGCTTCCTCCGATCCGGACAGGAGCGCCATCCCCCTCGATCTCGTACCCGCATCGCTGCTGGATAATATCACCATCTATAAGACCGTGACGCCGGATAAACCGGCTGACGCGGCTGCCGGCATCGTGGAGCTCAAAACGAAATCGGTGCCCGAAAAAAGGACACTGGAGATCATCGCGCAAACCGGTTTCAATTCCAATATCGGGCTTGCCGGGCGGATGAACAGCTTTTATAACAGCGATCTCGGTTTCTTCGGGCAGAACGTGAACAAAAAAAATCTTTCATCCGAATTCCTCGATCTGTCCCGCCAATACCCGGGCGGCCTTTCGGAGATACAGCGCCTCATCGCGGGCAGCAGCGACCATCCCGCCATGATAAAAGAAGCGGGCCGGATCAACCGCATCATGCATGCCTTCGACCCGGTGCTGACCACCCGCTACAAGCAGGCGCCGCTGAACCAGCTGTATTCACTGACCTACGGCAACAATTTCAGTGTCTTCAAATCCCACCGCATAGGCGTGATTGCAGGCGCGAACTATTACCACCGCGCCACGGACATATACGGCGGCGACCTGACGCAGTACAGCGTGTACCAGGGCGTGATCACCGGTAACCCGCAGATATACAGCCCGCGCAATATCCCCAACTACATCACGCCCAATAACCTGCACATGGGCAAATACCAGACGTATAAAGAGAACACCGGTACTGAAACGCTGAACTACGGCGTGCTGGCAGGGCTTACCTACCAGTTCAGCCGCCGGCACGAGATCAGCCTGCAGTACCTCGGCAGCTGGGGCAGTGAAACGCAGGCGGTGAACATGCACGGCCAATACCAGTACACCGGCCTGCCGGGAGACGTTGCCAGTACGATCTACTCCCTGAAGCAGACCCGCCGCAACCTGAATACGTATAACCTGCAGGGTGAACATAAGTTTTTAGCCGGCGAGTATTCTCCCCGCCTCAGCTACAATATGGCCACTTCCACTTCCGGGCAGAACGATCCCGATTTCCGTTTTGCCACGCTTACCGACTACACGCCACGCGGCGGTGCATGGTACCAGAAGCCAATTGTGGACGCAGGTGGCTCCGAAGGCACAGAATACACTTACACCAAACACCTCTATGCGCTGAACTCCGGTTATGTGAACGGTTACGGCACCTACGGCATCATCCAGGCGGAGCCCAACGGCCGGCGCTGGCGCAGGCTGGAGGAAACAAATTATAACTACAAGGCAGACCTCGCTTTGCCTTTCAGGGCATTGGGCCTGAAACAGGAATTCAAGACCGGTTTTAATTACCTGAACCGCGACCGCACTTTTACGGAGAACATGTTCTTCCTGCCCGGTTCCAATTTTACCTCCTATGGCGCCGCTGCGCTGTATGAAGTGGAAGGCAACCTGGACCGGCTGGTGGGGCCGTCCATCATCGGGATACGCCCCGCTTCCGGCAGTACGGGCGAAGGCGCAGGCCCTGTGGGCGGCTTCCTGTACAACAGCCAGAAATCTCCCAACAACTACACCGGTTTCTTTGAAACGAATGCCTTTTACGGCATGCTGGACCTGCACCCGCTGAAGAACCTCCGCGTAGCGGGCGGCGTACGTTTCGAACGCACGAACATCCAGTCGAAAGTAGATACCTCCAATGTATTCCTCGATCCCTCCCTGCTGCAAACCGACCAGGACGGCCACTCGGTGCCCGTGGTGCTCATCGATCCGAATACGGTATACAAAACATCCTACAAACCATATTACTCCGCGAACCTTACGTACACGTTCAAAGACAACATGAACTTCCGCATGGCCTACAATACCACCCTGGCGCGGCCTGAGCTGCGGGAATTGACGAACATCTTCGAGTTCGACGCATTCCAGATGGGCCTGGTGGTGGGCAACCGCAACCTTGTGAACCAGCATACCGAAAACCTCGATTTCCGCTGGGAGTGGTTTCCAGCCAACGGAGAGGTGATCTCCGCTTCGTTGTTCGGCAAACGTATCAGCAACCAGCTGGTAAAAGTGTTCAGCCTGAAAACGGACGGCCTTGCCGCGAAATACCCTGAATATCCCACCATCCAGTTCCAGAACGACCCGAACACCGGTACAGTATGGGGCATGGAGCTGGAGCTTGTGAAAGACCTCGGCAGGATGTGGGAACCGCTGAAGAATTTCTACTTCGGGTCCAACCTGCTGCTGGCGCAGAGCGATATCAAAAAAACAAAAGAAAGGTACGCCGCCGGCAAGTCGCTGGACAGGCATACGCCTGAAAACAGCCCGCTTTTCGAACAGGCGCCGTATTCCATCAATCTTTGGCTGAATTACGGCAACAAAAAATCCGGCACCGATATGACCGCCACCTTCAATATGGTGGGCGAAAGGCTGGTGCAGATTAACCTTACGGGCGAGCCCGACCTGTATACCCGGCCGGTTCCCGTGCTGGACCTCGTGTTCAGCCAGCGTATCACCAAACGCATCCTTTTCAAGGGATACGCTAAAAATGTGCTCAACCCTTCGGTCGAAACCGTGTATGCCAATCCCGGCACCGGCGGCCTGTGGTATGGCGGGAAATATGTTAACAGGAGCTTTAAGCGCGGCAGTGAGATCATGATGGGCTTTACCGTAAACCTGTTCTAAAAAAAGAATCAACATGAGATATATACCGGTACTGATCCTGTTCTTTGCAGCATTCACGGCTGCCTGTAAAAAAGAGAAGCAGGATTTTAAAAAAGACAACAGGGTGATTACCGACCCGCGCGGCAACAGCAGCATAAGGCTGGTGAATGCAACGGGGTATAACCAGGTGATCGCCAATGGTGACACGCTCACCAATTACAAAGTAATACCCGCTACTCCCGATCACAACCAATGGGAATACCCGGGCACGCCCTATTTTCCCTCCAACGGAAGGCTGGGCGCAACGTGGAGCCTGCCCCGCTCGCTGTTCGGGAAAAACGGCGCCGTATCTCTCGTTATCGAAGCCAACGGCTGGCAAACAAATAACAGGACGCTGCGGCTGGATGTAAAGGACAGTTACGACACACCGCTCGATTATTACCTGCTCACCCAAAAAGACGAGCCGTACGTGATAGACGCGCCCCCTGCAGTAGTGGCCGTTCCCCGCGGCATACATGCGCCGTCCCGCCCGGACCACTTCAAGATACGCATCGTGAACATGGCGGCGCGTGTGAGTGACCAGTTTCAGGGCGTGGAAGATGTGGCAAAGCCGCTGACGCTGGCGCTGGCAGACGGTACTCCCGTACATGCCGCTACCAGCAATATTGCCCCGGGCGCGTATTCGGACTACGTGGAATTGCCTTACGGCACTTACCAGTTCAAGGTGCTTACCCCCGGCGGCCACCAGGTAACAGCCATTGCGCCGCGCTCAACTGAAGGCGTGCACAAGATAGACCCTGCCACTTCCACCATCGCGAAAGATACGTCGGGCCGCCCCCACGCGGTAAGCAGCGGTCTCACTTACGCGCCGTTCAAAACATACCAGCCCGGCGGCATTTATACCATTATGGTTGCGCCGGCTACATTCACCGTTCCCTATTACCTGGGCAATCCCGGTGAGGAGGTAGGTATGTTCCAGAACGGTTTCCGCGTGATCGCGGACGCGGGAGAAACATTGAATAACACTTACGCCAATGTGCAATGGGTGAACGCATTGCCCGGCAGCGCTGCCGTTTCTCTTTCCGTAAACGGCCGGGAAATAGGAGAGGGGCAGGATTTCGGGACATCCAGCGGTTACGTTTCCTGCATCACAGCAGAAACAAAGATTGCCGCGAAAGATGCTTCCGGAAAAGAGATCGCCACAATTACGCACATGCTGCAGGCCGGGCAGAACTATACGGCCTGGCTGCATGCCGGTGCAAGCGGCAAAGCGCAGATAACGATCGTGAGCAACAATCTCAGCGGCGTTTACACCACCATCGGCAACAACAGCCAGGACGCCACGTACGACCGCAACAAACGCACTTTTCCCATAGACATACGGTTCCTGAATTTCTGTGCGGACCTGCCCTATGTCTCTTTCAGGCAGAACAACGGCCAGCCCGTGCCATCGGAAGCCGGCGTGAGCGACAATCTTCAGCCCGGTATCATTCCTTTCAGTACTTCGCCTTACGCGCGTTACGCGGCAACGAACAATGCCTACCAGCTGAAAGTGTACCGCTCCACCCCAGCGGTGGTGCCCGGCGCAT
>CBFHAF010000324.1:0-5807 GCA_965653435.1 uncultured Chitinophaga sp. | reverse complement strand
GCGCAAAAGCCGGGGCGCGTAATTTTTACCTCCGCACCAAAGGCAATGTGGAAGCGGCTCTCACGGCCCTGGAATTCCCGTCCTTATACATTTACCGGCCTTCGTTCCTGATGGGCGACCGGAAGGAAGTACGCTTCGGCGAGCAGCTCGCCCAGTGGCTGACGCCCGTATTCAACGTTCTGCTGCAGGGGAATGCGAAAAAGTACCGTCCTGTAAAAGCCACTGCCGTGGCGGAAACGATGCTGAAAAAATCAGAAGAGGGGGAAAAAGGGGTGCATATCGTTTATTTCAACATGTAGCATTACTGCACGCAATCCACATCCGGCACAATGATCACCGAACGGAACTGCTTTTCGATGAGCAGCTGGGAGAAATATTCTTTCATAAGGTTCTTCACCTGCGTGATCCGTTTGGTATCGCGCGGCAGCTTGATGAGCATTTCCTGCAAATAAAAATCACGCACTTTCCCTACCAGCGGCGCCGCCGGGCCTACCAGCTGCGCGCCAAGGTGCGGCCTGAGCCAGTTCGCTAATATCATCGCAGCCTGCTCTACGGTCTGTTGTTTTTTATGTTTGAGGGTCACTTTCACCAGCCTGAAAAAAGGCGGGTAACCAAACTGCTCCCGCTCCGCGATCTCGTTTTCATACATCGCCTTGTAGTTGTGCTCCGTCACGAAATGCAGGATTGGATGGCGGGTATTGCTGGCCTGTATCACTACTTTCCCCCGCCCGTCCCGCCGCCCTGAACGGCCGCTCACCTGCTCCATCAGCTGGAACGCGCGTTCGTTCACCCTGAAGTCGGGATAACTCAAAAGGCTGTCCGCACTCAGGATGCCTACGAGGTTCACGTTCTCGAAATCCAGCCCTTTCACCACCATCTGCGTACCTACAAGTATGTCAATCTCCCGCTGCTCCAGCTGCTGGATCATCTTGTTATGGCTGTCCTTGTTGCGGATCGCATCCATATCCATCCGGGCGATGCGCGCGGTGGGGAACATTTCCTGGAGGTCTTCCTCGATCTTTTCCGTACCGAAGTTTTTCGGCTGCAGCGTCTGGCTGCCGCAGGCGGCGCAGGTGTAGATGTAAGGGTAACGGGTGCCGCAATAGTGGCAGCTCAGCTTGTCCTGGTGCTTATGGTAAGTGAGTGAAACGTCGCATTGTTTGCAGTTGGGTATCCAGCCGCAGGTGGTGCAGAGCAGGAAAGGCGCGTAACCGCGGCGGTTTTGGAAGAGGATCACCTGCTTTTGCGCTTCCAGCGAGCGGTGTATCTCTTTCCGCAGCACGGAAGTGAAATTGTGCACCACTTCTTTCAGCGCCAGCTCCTTTTTAAGGTCAACGATCTCTATTTCCGGCATGGCGATGCCGCCGAAACGTTCGTTCAGTTCCACCAGCCCGTATTTGCCCTGCCTGGCGTTGTAATAGCTCTCCAGCGCGGGCGTGGCGGAGCCCATCAGCACTTTGGCGCCGAAGAGGCTGGCGTAATAGATGGCCGCATCGCGTGCATGGTAACGGGGCGCGGGCTCCTGCTGCTTAAAGGAAGCGTCGTGCTCTTCGTCGAGGATAATGAGGCCGAGGTCGCGGAAGGGCAATAGCAGGCTGCTGCGCGCACCGAGCACGATGCGGATCTCGCCGTTCTTCACCTTGTTCCATATCTCCACCCTTTCGTTGTTGGAAAAGCGGGAATGATAGATGCCGATCAGCCCGCCGAAATGTTTTTGCAGGCGCCGGATGATCTGCGCGGTGAGCGCTATTTCAGGAAGCAGGTACAGCACCTGTTTGCCGCTTTGCAGGGCTTCTTCCATCAGCTTTACATATATCTGCGTTTTACCGCTGGAGGTAACGCCGTGCAGCAGGGTAACCTGTTTCCCGGCGATGCTGGCCTTCACTTCCTGCAACGCTTTTTCCTGCGCGGGGCTGAGGTCGAAGTTGAGATTGGTTTCCACTTTTCCCATGGGAATGCGGTCCACCACCCGTTTTTCCACCACCAGTATCTGCTTGTCCACCAGCCCTTTCAGCTGCGCGGCGGAAGCGCCGGATTTTTTCAGCAGCTCGGCCTGCAATACCTGTCCCTGCGTTTTGAGCAGGTGCAGGTAAGCCAGCAGCAGCTCCATCTGTTTGGGCGCGCGCGCCAGCTCGTCGAACAGCGGGGCCAGGGCTTCATCCCCTTCATAAGCGGGGTTCAGCAGGATATAATTTTCTTTTTTCTCTTTGTATACTTCTTTCAGCTCCTCGTACACCAGGCACACTTTCTTTTCGATCAGCTGTTTGATCACGCTGTATACGTCTGACCGGTCGAGGATAAGCTGCACTTCGCCGATACGCAGTTCCTTGCGCATCAGCAGCGCTTCCGCGATCAGGTATTCGTATTCGTCGAGGGAAGTAAAATCGTCGCCGAAGGCGTCGTTGTACAACAGGATCGTTTCGCTGGAAAGTTTGAGGTGAGCGGGAAGGGCGGCGTTGAGCACATCCCCTTCGTTGCACATGTAATATTGCGCGATCCATTCCCAGAAGGCCAGCTGGGTGGGGTACACCACCGGCTCTTTGTCCAGCAGGTCCATGATGGGCTTGGTCTTGTAAGCCGAAGGCGCCTGTTCGTGGATGGATTTTACGATGCCCGCATACTTCTTCTGCTTACCCAGCTGTACGGCCACACGGCTGCCCGGTTGTATAGTGGCTTCCATTTCCGGCGGTACGGCGTAAGTATAATTCCTGGGAAGAGCAAGGGGTAATATTACATCTGCATACTTCATATTGCCTGTAAGGCAGGATAATTATGATATTTTCTTAATTCTTCCTCCATCATGTGGCGCACCTGTTTTTTAAGCTGGGGCACGTCTTCCATGGTGAGGCCTTTTACCGGCACTACGGGCAGAAATACCACGCGGCAGGGGCCCGGATTGAGGGACATGAACTTTATCTTGGCAAGGCGGGCGTGGTTATCTACATAGATCACCGGCCTGATATCCGTCTGTGTTTCAATGGCGATCCTGAATGCGCCGCTGTGGAAAGGCAGCAGGGGCTGTTCCGTTTCGTTGGTGGTGCCTTCAGGGAAAATAAGCAGCGAAACGCCCTCACCGATCATATAGAGCATGTCGCGCATGCTCTGGGCGCGGCCCCTGGCGGTGCTGCGGTCCACCGGTACCACGGAACGGCTGTAGATGAGCCCGAACAAGGGGATGCGGCTCAGCTCGCTTTTGCCCAGCGGCCTGAAGGGCAGCGGCATTACTTTTACGGCCAGCGCGGCATCCAGGTAAGAAGAGTGATTGGCGAGGTAAATAAGGGGCCTGTTTTCGTAAGGGGTCACCCATTTTTTGGTGACCCTGATGCCCGTGGCGGGAAACCATACATGCGCCCAGAAACGGAGGAAATAAAAAACGATATTCCCTCCCTTCACTTTCCCGAAGAAAGACACCAGCACGATAGGCGGCAGTATCAGGAACATGATAGCCAGCCACACGATGAGGGCATAAAGGCTGTACAAAGCCTGGAAACATTTCGAAAGCACGCGCATAAAACCGGCAAGATACAGAATTATGGTCTTGGCTGCAAGAAACCAGCATACATGACAAACAAATATCATACCTACAGCGGAAATCAGGTGAATATCGTACCTTTGCCATCCTTATGACAGCGGCAAAATCAGTAGCTTTTCATACACTCGGCTGTAAGCTGAACTTTTCCGAGACGTCCACCATCAGCAGGATGCTCGAAAAGGACGGGTTCGTTAAAAAGGACTTTGAGGATACGGCGGACGTGTACGTGATCAATACCTGCTCCGTGACGGACAATGCGGACAAGGAATGCCGGCAGCTCGTGCGCCGCATCCAGCGCCGTGCGCCCGAAAGCCTGGTGGTGATCACGGGCTGTTATGCCCAGCTGAAACCGAAGGAAATTGCGGAGATCCCGGGAGTGGACCTGGTGCTGGGCGCCGCCGAGAAGTTCAACATCGCGGATCATATCCGTGAGCTGGCCAAGGGCGACAGCGCAAAGATCTGTTCCTGCGACATCGAAGACGTGAATACTTTCCACAGTTCGTACTCCGTGAACGACCGTACCCGCACTTTCCTGAAAGTGCAGGACGGCTGCGATTACAACTGCTCTTTCTGCACCATTCCCATGGCCCGCGGCATTTCCCGCAGCGACAGCGTGGCCAATGTGGTGGCCAGTGCCCGCGAACTGGCGGCCGGCGGCGTGAAAGAGATCGTGCTCACCGGCGTGAACCTGGGCGACTTCGGGAAGGGTTTCGACGGCGGTAAAAAGCGCGAAGAGACCTTTTCTGAGCTGATCCGGCAGCTGGATGAGGTGGAAGGCATTGAACGCTACCGTATTTCGAGCATAGAGCCCAACCTGCTCAGCAACGAGATCATCGAATTCGTGGCCGGCAGCAAAAGGTTCATGCCGCATTTCCATATCCCGCTCCAGAGCGGCAGCAACGAAGTGCTGGCCCTTATGCGCCGCCGCTACCGCCGTGAGCTGTATGCGGAAAAAGTAGGGCTCATCAAGCAGTTCATGCCGCATTGCAGCATCGGGGTGGACGTGATCGTGGGCTTCCCCTCGGAAAGCGACGCACATTTCCGGGAAACCTACGACTTCCTGCACGGGCTGGACGTTTCTTACCTGCATGTGTTCACCTATTCGGAGCGGGACAATACCCATGCCCTCGGCATCCAGCCGGTGGTCCCCGTACAGGTCCGGCACGAAAGGAACAAGGCCCTGCGCAACCTTAGCCACAAAAAGCTGCAATATTTTACCGAACAGCACCTGGGCCAAACGCGTAAAGTACTTTTCGAGAAGCACAGCAGGGAGGGAATGATGGAAGGTTATACCGATAATTACATCAAAGTGACCACACCGTTCCGGGAAGAATGGGGAAACAGCATTGTGGACTGGAACCTTCGCTAGCAGCGGGCTTCCGGGAAGCAGGCAAGCGGTCCTTCAAAGTTTTCTGAAAAAATATTTGGCAGAATAAAAATAGTTTTTACCTTTGCAATCCCATCGAACGAAAAGCGTTCAAACACAATGGGAGCTTAGCTCAGCTGGTTCAGAGCATCTGCCTTACAAGCAGAGGGTCGACGGTTCGAATCCGCCAGCTCCCACGAATAACAAAGGCCGTTTCAGCAGGTATGCCGGAACGGCCTTTTTGTTTTTACCAGGCGCTGTACATGTGGTGATATTTCTTAATAATACCTGTGTCTTTCTGCCCGAAATCGTATCCCTATGGCCACCTACTTCACAGACCCGCAAACCCCTGTGCTGAAATCCGCCTGGATCTGCATTATTCCCCTGGTACTGCAAACCCTTCCTGTACGTTATGGCAAGATCGAGAATACCCTGGTTTACAACGGCAGCTACCTGCTGGCCACCATTTTTCTTATCTGCTGGGAATTCCTTTACGCCCGCGACTGGAGAAAGGCGGGCATCCTGGCTGGAACCTCGGCAGGCATTTTCGGGCTTACCGTGCTGGCTTATTACCTGCTCGGCATACCCGCAACAGGGCCCACCCGGTCTTTCCTGCCCATTCATATTTTCACGCTGATCAATTTCCTTGTCACTTTCATTGTTCGCTGCCGCCTGGCGGGTAACCGGCGGTTCTTTATTACCGGTGTTATTGTGGCATTGATAAAGCACTATGGGTTATCTGGAGCGCTGTCCGGAGTGGTGGCCTCCCACCCTTCTTGCGCATGCCAACCGGGATCTTTATGAACTCACAGGCCTGCGGCTGGCGCTTATTTACCTTTCGCTGTACTTACTGCTGGAGATCTTCCATCCTACCCTGTTCAATGCTGATGCGGAAGCGCTTGAACAAAG
>CBFHAF010000323.1:0-5809 GCA_965653435.1 uncultured Chitinophaga sp. | reverse complement strand
CATCATTCTCCAGCTGGACGGGGAAGACATTGTAGACGCCGTTCCCGACATCGGATTCCACCACCGCGGTGCTGAAAAGATGGGAGAACGGCAAAGCTGGCACACTTACATCCCCTACACAGACCGCATCGATTACCTCGGCGGCGTCAACAACAATCTTGCTTATTTACTGTCTGTAGAGAAACTGGCCGGCATCCGCATCCCGGAACGCGCCGAAGTGATCCGCGTGATGCTTTGCGAGCTCTTCCGCATCGCCAGCCACCTCGTTTGGTACGGCACCTTCGCGCAGGACGTAGGGCAACTCAGCCCCGTATTCTACATGTTCACAGACCGTGAAAAGATATTCAACATCATAGAAGCCGTTTGCGGCGGGCGCATGCATCCCAACTGGTTCCGCATCGGCGGCGTGGCGCAGGACCTGCCCAATGGCTGGGACAAGCTCGTGCGCGACTTCGTGGCGTATTTCCCGAAAAAACTGAAAGAGTACGACAAGATGGTGATGCGCAATGCGCTCTTCAAAGCACGTACCGTGGGCATCGGCGTATTCACGCAGGAAGAGGCTATAGACTGGGGCGCTACAGGTCCCAACCTCCGTGCCTGCGGCATGGAGTGGGACATGCGCAAGAAGCGGCCTTACAGCGGTTACGAGAATTATGAATTCGACATACCCGTTGCGCATAACGGCGATTGTTACGACAGGGCCGTGGTACGTGTGAATGAAATGTGGCAGAGCCTCCGCATTATCGAGCAATGCCTGAACAACATGCCCGCCGGGCCCTATAAGTCTGACCACCCGCTGGCCACGCCGCCGCTCAAGGAAATGACCATGAAGGACATCGAAACGCTCATCCACCACTTCCTGCATGTAAGCTGGGGGCCGGTGATACCCAACGGCGAGGCGATGGTGGTAACAGAAGCCACCAAAGGCTGGAACAGCTACTATCTCACGAGCGACGGCAACACCTCGCCATACCGGGTGCGGGTGCGCACGCCATCGTTCGCGCATATGCAGATGATACCGTATATCAGCCGCGGGTACACCGTGGCCGATCTGCTCTCCATACTCGGCGCCATGGATTACGTGCTCGCCGATATTGACAGGTAACAAAAAAGCAATTGTTATGCTTAGTACCGCGGAAAAGGAACAGATAGAACACGAGATCCGGCAGGTGCCGGTAAAAAAAGCCGCCTGCATAGAAGCGCTGAAGATCGTGCAGGAACACCGCCGCTGGGTGTCTGACGAAGGTATACAGGACGTGGCCTCCATCCTGGAAATGAGCCCCGAAGAAGTGGACAGCGTGGCTACTTTCTACAACCTCATCTTCAGGCAGCCGGTGGGCAGGCACATCATTCTCCTTTGCGACAGCATCAGCTGCTACGTAATGGGCCTTAACGCCCTGCATGAAGAGCTGGTGAACCTGCTGGGGATACAGTACGGGCAAACCACTGAAGACGGCCGCTTCACGCTGCTGCCCAACCCATGCCTGGGTACCTGCGACCATGCGCCCGCGCTCATGGTGGACCATGACCTTTACCGTGACCTGCAGCCCGCGGCCATTGCTAACATCCTCGAAAAATACACATGAACATGGAACGCCCGCTCACACAACATATCACCTTTCCGCCGCTGGGCCTCCGCCAGTACGAAGCCGTAGGCGGCTACCAGGCCGCCCGCAAGGCCATCAGGCACATGCAGCCGCAGGAAGTGACCGCGCTGGTGAAAGATTCGAACATGAAAGGCAGGGGTGGCGCGGGTTTCAGCACAGGCATGAAATGGAGTTTCGTGCCCATGAACGTGCAGGGCCCCAAATACCTCATATGCAATGCCGATGAAATGGAGCCCGGCACATTTAAAGACCGCTGGCTGCTGGAAGGCAATCCCCACCAGCTGATAGAAGGCATGATAGTGGCCGCTTACGCCATTCAGGCCACGGAATCGTTCGTATTCCTGCGCTGGGCATACAAAGTGGCCGCACAGGAGATACGCAAAGCAATACAGGAAGCCTACGACGCGGGTTATCTCGGCAAGAATATCCTCGGTACCGGGTACAATCTCGACATGCATCTGCATACCGGCGTAGGAAGATATATGTGCGGCGAAGAGACCGCGCTGCTCAACTCACTCGAAGGCAGGCGCGCCACGCCGCGCTCCAAGCCGCCCTTCCCGCAGGTGAGCGGCCTGTTCGGCAGGCCCACCATCGTCAATAATGTGGAAACGCTGAGCTACATACCGCACATCGTGAACAAAGGCGCGGACTGGTTCCAGAAACTGAGCCTCACCGCAGACGGCGGCACGAAAATATATGGCGTGAGCGGCCGCGTGAAAAATCCCGGTGCCTGGGAACTGCCTATGGGCATCACTTTGCGCGAGCTGATCGAAGAGCATGCGGGTGGCATGGCCGATGGGTACCGTTTTAAAGGCGTACTGCCCGGCGGCGCGTCCACCGACTTCCTGGTGGAAGAGCATATGGATATACAGCTCGATTTCGCAGGCGTGGCCGCAGCAGGCAGCCGCCTGGGAACCGGCACCATGGTGGTGCTGGACGATAAGACCTGCCCCGTGGGATTCGTGCACAACCTGGAGCATTTTTTCGCACAGGAAAGCTGCGGCTTCTGCACACCCTGCCGCGAAGGCCTCCCCTGGACGGAAAAGCTGTTGCTGGCCATAGAAAAGGGCGAGGGCCGGATGGAAGACCTGGAACTGCTGGCTTCGCAAACGAAGCTGCTGGGGCCGGGCAATACATTCTGCGCGCTCGCGCCCGGCGCGATGGAACCGCTGCAAAGCGCGCTCAAATATTTCAGGGAAGATTTTGAAAGACACATAGAGGAACAAAGCTGCCCCTACGGCAACTATCCTCATCACCATCACCTTCATTCCAAAGGTTATGAACATATTCATTGATAATAAAAAATATGAAATAAAGGAAGGGAAGAACCTGCTGGAAGCCTGCCTGCAGCTGGGCCTCAACCTCCCTTATTTCTGCTGGCACCCTTCGCTCGGTTCTGTGGGCGCCTGCCGGCAATGCGCCATCAAGCTGTACAAAGATGAAGACGATCAGAAAGGCAGGCTGGTAATGGGATGCATGGAGCCCGTGCGCGATAACGTGCGCATTTCGCTGGAAGACCCGGACGCAAAGGGTTTCAGGGAGCAGGTGATAGGCTGGCTGATGACGAACCACCCGCATGACTGCGCCGTGTGCGACGAAGGCGGCGCCTGCCATTTGCAGGATATGACCGTGATGACCGGCCATAATTACCGCGACTACCGTTTTTCAAAACGAACCTACAACAACCAGGACCTCGGCCCTTTCCTGAACCATGAAATGAACCGCTGCATCCAGTGTTACCGCTGCGTGCGCTACTACAAAGATTATGCGGGCGGCAAAGACCTGGACGTATTCGCCGCGCATAACCACGTGTATTTCGGACGCTGCAGCGACGGCAAGCTGGAAAGCGAGTTCAGCGGCAACCTGGCGGAAGTATGCCCCACCGGCGTATTCACCGATAAGACCCTCCAATCGCACTATACCCGGAAATGGGACCTGACCTACGCCCCGTCCATATGCCAGGGCTGCTCACTCGGCTGCAACACCAGCGCCGGCGAACGTTACGGCACACTGCGGCAGATCGCCAACCGCTACAACGGCGAGGTGAACGGTTATTTCCTCTGCGACCGCGGCCGTTACGGGTATGAATTCGTGAACAGCTCGCAACGCATCTACGAGTCCGCCATGCGCCCGCATTCCAACGGAACCATCCATAAGGAACATATCATAGCGCATGTGGCGGCAAGGCTTAAGAACAGCCGGGTGATCGGCATCGGTTCGCCGCGCGCCAGCCTGGAGAGCAACTTTGCACTGAAGCAGCTGGTGGGGGAGGATCATTTTTATCTCGGCATGTCAGACTCCGATCACGATCACACTTCCCTTGCCCTGAAGATATTGAAAGAAGGCCCCGTACGCACGCCTTCACTGCATGAAACAGAACATGCTGACGCCGTGCTCATCCTCGGTGAAGACATTACCAATACCGCGCCCATGATGGCCCTGGCCGTTCGCCAGGCCGTGCGCCAGCAGCCCATGCACGAAGTGGAGGAACAGCTGCACCTCGCGCAATGGCAGGATGCCCCGGTGCGCGAAGCCATCCAGGACAGGAAAGGCCCGCTGTTCATCTTCAATACATTCCCGACCAAGCTGGACGAATTGGCCACCGCCGTGCACCGCGGCGCGCCGGACAATCTCGCCCGCCTTGCATTTGCCATAGCAGCCAGCCTCGGAGCGGATATAACGCCCGTAGACGATCTGCAGGACGAAGAAAAAATATTGGTGAAACAAATCGCCGGCGCTTTGCTCGCTGCAAAGAGCCCGCTGATCATCGCCGGCTACGGCGCCGGCTGCGACCACTTCATGAAAGCAGCCGCTAATATCAGCTGGGCGTTGCAGCAACAGGGCCGCAACCCGATGCTGAGCCTTACCCTGCCGGAGTGTAATAGCCTTGGCCTGGAAATGCTTGGCGGCCACCGCCTCGATTCCGCGATAGACGTAGTGAAACAGGGCGAGGCGGATACCATCATCATCCTTGAGAACGACCTGTACCGCCGTGCAGACGAACATGTGATAGACGAACTTTTCCGGCATGCGAAAGAAGTGATCCTCGTAGACCATCTCTACAACCAGACCGCCGAGAAAGCCACCGTGCTTTTCCCCGCCGGCACCTTCGCCGAAGCGGACGGCACTATCGTGAACAATGAAGGCCGTGCCCAGCGGTTCTTCCAGGTGTTTGTGCCGAAAGGCTCCGTACAGGAAAGCTGGCGCTGGTTCCTGCAGATAGCGGACAAAGCCCAGGTGCCGCGGCTCAACGGCCTGCAGAACCTCGACGATATCATCTGGGCCATGTGCGTGGCGGTTCCTTTCCTGGAGCGGGTACAACAGATCGCGCCGCATGCGGATTTCAGGATCAACGGCCAGAAGATCCCCCGCGAATCGCACCGGTACAGCGGCCGCACGGCCATGCTGGCCAACGAGAACGTGAGCGAGCCCAAGCCGGCGGATGATATTGATACGCCCTTATCTTTTACCATGGAGGGTTTCCGCGGAGAGCCGCCCGCCCCGCTGATACCATACTTCTGGTCGCCGGGATGGAACTCCGTACAATCCGTAAACAAATACCAGACAGAAATAGGAGGTCACCTCCACGGCGGCGACCCTGGCCTGCGGCTGCTGGAGCCGCAGGCAAACGGCAGGCCGCCGTACTTCAGGGAAGCGCCGGACAGGTATGTGCCCATCCCGGGGCATGTGCATGTAATGCCTTTGTACAGCATTTTTGGTTCCGAAGAACTGAGCATGTACACCAAAGGCATTGCCCACAACGCACAGGATTTTTTCTGCATGTACATGAACCCTGAAGATATGCACCAGTGGGGCATTTCGCCGGGCATCTGGGTGAGCTTCGATGTGGATCACTACACTTACCAGATGGTGGCCGTTCCCAACCACTGGCTGCCCAGGGGCATCGCCGCGCTGAATGCCGGGCTGCCCCGCGCAAAGATCATCGACCTGCCGCAGTGCATCGGGCTGAGCGGAAGCGAAATGCTGCAGGCAACGCGGCAAGGTTAAAAAAACAGATTAGGAAATGCTGCAAGGCAGCGCAAACATACTGATCATGGAAGCACATTACTGGTGGGTGATAGGCGGCGTACTATTCGTACTGCTTAACACGGCTGCCGGCCTAATATGGCTGGAACGCCGGATGCTGGCGCTCTGGCAGGACCGTTACGGCCCCAACAGGGCAGGGCCTTTCGGGCTGTTCA
>CBFHAF010000322.1:0-5823 GCA_965653435.1 uncultured Chitinophaga sp. | reverse complement strand
AATCCATTACCCTCCAACAGCTACTATATGAAACGTATAATTTTACTTTCCTCCCTTGCCTGCATGATGGCCATCAGCGCTTCCGCACAGCGCAAACAGCTGCGCCGGTTCACCAACGAACATTGCGCCGTGGCCGAAACCCACCGCATCGGCCTCAGCTTCCTGCCCCTGCGTGTCGTGAGCTGGTTCATTCCCGGCAGTGCCTGGGATGGCGACGCCCGCGAAGTAAAGCTCCTGCTGAAGAAAGTGAAAAGCGTGAAACTCTATACCATTCAAATGGACAATGGGGAAGCCGTATCCGGCGAATCTGTAGCCCGGCTGAAAGAAGACCTCTATAAAGAAAGCAGGTACGAATCCCTGATGGAGATCCGCCACCCCGAAGGCCATGTACAGGTGCTGAGCAATGCAAAAACCGACGGCAGGATAGATAACCTGGTCGTGCTCATCCAGGACGCGGAAGACATGGTGATGGTGCACCTCAAAACAAAGCTCACCATGAACGATGTATCACGCCTTGCCAATAAGATCAATGAAAAAGTGAGGGAGGATAAGGGGCATAAGCATAAAGACGAAACTCCCGTTGCGCAGGATAAGGATGTGGCCGTGGCCGGCGGAACGCACTAACGGATCATCACTTCCTTCACGATCTCTTCTCCCAGCATATCATTCACCAGCCTGATGATCCTGTCTTTTGAATAATTCAGTTCCTGCTTCAGCGGCGCCACCGTGGTAGTGATCACCAGCTTGCCGTCGAACAGCTGAACGCTCTCCGTATAACGGGCGATGGTCTTACCCACCACCTGTTCCCAGTTCTCCTGGATGCGCACCTCCATCAGCCGCGGTTTGAACCGGCTTTTGTTCAGGTATTCCTTAAGCGCATCGCCCATGCTGACCACTCTGTTTCGCATGCGGCAAAGATAAGGAACGCGCGGGAAGGAACTACGATTTTTCTTCCGGCATCAGCCCGTGATCTCTTAATACTTTCTCTTCGTCGCCGGTGATAAAAGCAAATATCCTGATCGTATTTTTAGCGAAGGAAAGGAGGTAGATCACATAGAACCTGATATTGATCTCTTTACCGTCCTTTTCGTAACCGGAATCCCAATAGACCTTTGCAGCAGCATGCAGATCATCCAGTTCAATGATCTCCATGTCCATCACCTTCATGTACTTTGTGCCGATGTTGCGGTAGAAATCCTGGTTCTTAAGGATAAAATCCCTGTAAGTATCATCGTTTTTACCGCCCATGGTGGAAGTAGGATTGGTGCCCACGATGTAATCGGCAAAAGCCGCCATCTGCCCGTCCACGTCTATCGGCTTGCCGCTGAGGGAATCGTTGAACCGCTGTTCATACGCCGCGAAAAACGCCCTGATCTTTTGTTTGTCCATAAAAGGTTTTCATAAAACCCCGCAAACGGGGGGCCAGTATCTGCTATTCTTCTGCGGCTGTTAATGCAAGGGACTGATTCCTTGCAGATTCCCAGCCCAGGATAGCTGTTTTGCGCACGGGCCCCCAGTGGTAACCGCCGAATATTCCTGTAGACTTAATTACCCGGTGGCAGGGGATGAGGAAGGCCACCGGATTATCGCCCACGGCAGTGCCTACTGCACGGGCCGCTTTCGGATGGCTGATCTGTGCTGCAATGCGGGCATAAGTGGCTACCTGGCCTGCCGGCACTTTCAGCAGCGCTTCCCAGACCTTCAGCTGGAAAGGCGTGGCTTTCACGTGCAGGCGGATGGCTTTTTCGTTTTTCGCTTTAACCGTGTCCTGTTCCATCTCTTCGAAGTATGCTCTCACATCGCTGATGAAAGAAGATGTTTCTTCGAGGAATCTGGCCTGTGGCCATTGGCGGCGCAGGTCTTCGAGCGCGGCCGCCCGGTCGTCCGCAAACGCGATGGAGCAAATGCCTTTTTCAGTGGCTGCGGCCAGCATGGGGCCGAACGCTGTGTCCATGAAATGATAGCGGATTGTGAGGGCTTCGCCGCCGTTGCGGTATTCGCCTGGCGTCATGGCCTCCAGGTTCACGAACATGTCGTGAAGGCGGCTGGTGCCGGAAAGGCCGGTTTCGAAAGTGGCCTGTTCTACGGTATAATCTTTTGCCAGCAAACCTTTTGCATGTTGCAGGCTGATATATTGCAGGAACTTTTTCGGGCTAACGCCGGCCCACTCAGTAAAAAGGCGCTGGAAATGATACGGGCTCAGGTGTACGGCAGCGGCGATCTCATCCAGCGAAGGCTGCTCCGTATGGTTCGCATGGATGTATGCGATGGCGGCTGCAATTTTTTCGTAATGGTGCATCGTTTTTTTATTGCAAATAACACTCGTTTTCATGCCTGTACAACCTGTTTCTTGCGGTTTTGGTATGATTGAAGTTACGGCAATAAATTTTAACAGGATATTGGTCTCCGCGAAGGGCGGCGCAATGGCATGAGGATCATGTGTCCCACGAAAAAGCCGCCCGGAGCAAATGCTCCGGGCGGCCTTATATTGAATTCGCCTTTAACGGCAAAGAACGTTATACCTTCCTGAGCGTCACATAGAAATTCTTGTCCACCGCAAATTTTGCGGCATTTTTCAGCGCCAGCGTTTTCCACTCCGTTCCGGGTTGAATGAACTGGAACTTCCCGTCCCCCAGGTCCACCTTCAGCGGCATGTCAAACCCTTTTACATCGGCCACCCAGCGGTAACGCAGGCGGTTGCCTTCCACGGAATATTCAAACACGGGCGGATTGGTTTTGCGCAGGTACTGGTCGAACACTTTACCTAAATTCTTCCCGCTGCTTTTGCTGATGTATTCTTCCACATCGGCGGAGGTCACGGTCTGGTGGTAGAAGGTCTTGTTCAGCCCGCGCAGTATTTTCCGGAAGGCCTCGTCGTTATTGACGATCTGGCGGATGGTATGCAGCATGTTGGCGCCTTTGTAATACATATCGCCGGAGCCTTCTTCGTTCACGCCGTAGGGCCCGATAATGGGCTTGTCGTTCGCGATCTTGTTGCGGATGCCCTGTACATAGGCGTTTGCTGCGTCCATGCCGTATTGGCAACCGGTGAAGATCGTTTCGGAATAATTGGTGAAAGACTCATGCACCCACATATCAGCAATGTCTTTCGTGGTGATATTGTTGCCGAACCACTCGTGGCCGCTTTCGTGGATGATGATGAAGTCCCATTTAAGTCCCCAGCCGGTGCCGGAAAGATCGCTGCCGCGATAACCCATTTTATACTGGTTGCCGTAGGCCACGGCGCTTTGATGCTCCATGCCGAGGTGCGGCGTTTCCACCATTTTGTAACTGTCCTCATAAAAAGGGTAGGGGCCGAACCAGTGCTCGAAACATTTCATCATGGGCTTCACCACTTCAAAATGTTCCTTCGCCCGTTCCAGGTTGTAGTCCAGCACCCAGTAATCCAGGTCCAGCGTGCCTTTCTCGCCCTTGTACTTATCTGAGAAATTTTTATAGTGGCCGATGTTGAGCGCTACATCATAATTATTGATAGGATTTTTCACGAACCAGGTGGCTGTCACCGTACGGTCGTCGTTCACATGCACCTCCGTCAGCCTGCCGTTGGAAATATCCACAAGCTCCTGGGGCGTGGTCACGCGGATGCGCATGCTGTCAGGCTCTTCGGTCTGGTGGTCTTTATTGGGCCACCACACGCTCGCGCCAAGGCCCTGGCAGGCGGAGGCTATCCACGGGCGGCCGAGGGAATCCTTTCCCCAGACGATGCCGCCGTCCCAGGGAGCGCGTTTTGCCTCGCGGGGCTGACCGTGATAGGTGAGCGCAAGCTGCTGGATGGAATTTTGCGTTTGCGGCGACCGCAGGTCGATGAACCAGGCATTGCCGTCTTTGGTAAAGGAAAGCTCCTGACCGTTCTGCACCGCTTTATCGAGGATGAGCGGCGATTGCAGGTCTATCTGTAAACGCTGCGAGGGCCGGGTAACGCGGTAATGGATCACGTTGCTGCCTTCGATGGATTTATCCGCGGGGTTGACGCGCACGCTGAGGTCGTAAAAGGTAACGTCCCACCAGGAGCGCTCCGGCGTAAGCGTGCCCCGCAGCGTGTCCTGCCGGGTGAACTGCTGGCTGTAAGCGGCTGTGCTGAGAATAATGGCAAGAAATACGGGGAGTATGCGTCTCATTCAGGTCAGATTTGTTGGGCAATATAAAGCAGTTGCGGGAAACGGCCATTGCTTTTTTGACCGGTGGCGTATTTGATTTTCCACCATTTTCTGGCTACCTTAAAGCCGCTTTATGAGATACTCAGCCGTTTTGTTTTTAATGCTGCTGCTTGCCTGCGGCCAGCGCGGCAGCCAGCAAAAGATGGTGTTCCGCTACAACCAGCAGGAAGGCATCCCTTCACTGGATCCCGCTTTCGCGAAGAACCAGGCCATCATGTGGGCCGTGCGCCAGCTATACAACACGCTGGTGGAGCCGGACAGCCTGCTGAACATCAGACCCTCGCTCGCCAGAAGCTGGGAGGTGTCTGAAGACAGGCGTACTTACACTTTTCATTTAAGGAACGACGTGTTCTTCCATGACCATGAGGTGTTCCCGGGCGGCAAAGGCCGCAGGATGACGGCGGCAGACGTGGTCTACAGCTTCCGCCGCATCACCGAACCCGGCACCGCGTCGCCCGGCGCATGGATATTCAACGATAAGGTGGATCCTGAAAATGGTTTCCGCGCGCTGAACGATACGACCTTCCAGCTTACGCTGCTGCGGCCGTTCCACCCGATCATGGGCATTCTCAGCATGCAGTACTGTTCCGTGGTGCCCCATGAAGCGGTAGAGAGATACGGGAAAGATTTCCGCAAGCACCCCGTAGGCACCGGGCCTTTTATATTTCATTTTTGGGATGAAGGCCAGGCGCTGATCCTGCATAAAAACCCCGGCTACTTCGAAACAGACGAACAAGGCAGGCGGCTTCCGTACTTAGATGCCGTGAAAGTAAGCTTTGTGGACAGCAAAGGCACCGAGTTCCTGCTCTTCCGCCAGGGCCAGCTGGATTTCGTGAACGATATCGAGACCTCTTTCAAAGATGAAGTGCTGACCAAACAAGGCGAGCTGAAAAAAGAATGGGAAGGGAAGATCTCCCTGGTGAAGGCGCCCTACCTGAACACGGAGTATTTCGGGATCGTAATGGACCCTGAAAAACCCGGCGTGAAAGGCTCGCCCCTGCAGGACGTGCGCATCCGCCAGGCCATCAACTACGGTTTCGACCGTACGAAAATGATGACCTACCTGCGCAACAGCATCGGCATTCCCGCCACCTCCGGCTTTGTGCCCGCGGGACTGCCTTCCTTTGATACTGCAGTGGTTAAAGGATATCATTACAATATCCCTTTAGCAAGACAATTGCTGAAAGAAGCCGGCTACCCGAACGGGAAAGGGCTGCCGCCGATCAGGCTGGTGTCTATCCCCATCCTGGCGGACCTTGCCAATTACGTGGCACACCAGCTGCAGGACGTGGGCATACAGGTAACCGTGGAAGTGATCCAGAAAGGAACGCTGATGGACCAGGTGGCCAAATCGGCCGTGCCTTTTTTCCGCGCCAGCTGGATAGCTGATTATCCCGACGCGGAAAGTTACCTCGCCATGTTCTACAGCAAAAACCCTGCGCCGCCCAACTATACGCGTTACAGCAACCCGGCTTTCGACAGGCTGTACGAAAAGGCTCTGCTCGAAACGAACGATTCCGTCCGTTACCGGCTTTACCAGGAAATGGACCAGATGGTGATCCGCGATGCGCCCGTGGTACCGTTGTTCTATGATATCTCCGTGCGTTTCCGCCAGCCGAACGTAAGCGGGCTGACGAGCAATGGC
>CBFHAF010000321.1:0-5839 GCA_965653435.1 uncultured Chitinophaga sp. | reverse complement strand
ATGCCTTTGAACCAGTCGTAATTATTGACCATTTCAGCGTAGTTGGCCTTGGACTGGTCGAAGTCCAGGAAACGTTCCAGCTGCGCTTTGATGCATTGCTGGTTGTGAAGCAGCGTGGCTTCGTCCAGCATTTTTCTTTCTTCCGCTTTGAACGAGGGGTCGCCTACCATGCCGGTAGCGCCGCCAACTAGGGCCAGCGGCTTGTGGCCTGCCTTCTGGAGGTGCACCAGCAGCATTATAGGCACCAGGCTGCCTACGTGCAGCGAATCTGCCGTAGGATCGAAGCCGATATAGGCAGTGGTCATTTCCTTTTGCAGCTGTTCCTCCGTACCCGGCTTGATGTCCTGTATCATACCCCGCCAGCGCAATTCAGATATAAGATTCATGGAATGATGAAAAATTTTTGCAAACCTACGGATTCAATCACGAAATATGGCATTACGGGCGATGAATGTTGTTTAAATTTAATGTGTGGTGTCTTGCCCGAATTCAGTAATTTACCGGATCAATAACCCCTCAAATCATTTACCATGTTACGTTTCTGGATAACTATCACGTTTTGCTGCGCCAGCCTGGCCGTCCTAGCCCAGGACTGCAAAGATTATTACTACATGAAGGCGGATACCGAAGTCGAAATGACGATCCAGGACGGCTCGGGCGCTCCCATCGGCAAACAGGTGATCAAAGTCGGGGAGGTGAAGAACGAAGGAGGGGAAATGGTAGCATCTTTCACTTCCGCTTTCAACGCTAAAGAAGGGAAAACGCTGGGGCAGGGCCGGGGAAAGTTTAAATGCAGCGGCGCCGGCATCGCGGTGGATGTGAAAATGATGATGCCCAACAGCCCTATGGCCAGCCAGCAGGCCAGCCTGACAGGCTCCGAGGGCTTTCTCGTATATCCTTCCTCGTTAAGCGCCGGCCAGTCGTTGCCGGACGCTTCTTTTACGATGAACACCGAAACAAACGGCATGAAAATGAACCTTACCTACAAGGTAAAGGACCGCAAGGTAGCCGGCAGGGAGAAGGTCACTACTGCCGCCGGCAGCTGGGATTGTTACCGTATTACTTTCAGGGCGGATTTTACCCTGACCATGATGGGAAAGGAGATGCCCATGGATTTCAACGGCACGGAATGGTTCTCTCCGGGCTTCGGCGTGGTGAAAACCGAAAGTGCTGATAAGAACGGGAAAAAGCTGGGCAGCACCCTCATCACCGGGCTCACGAAATAACCTACAACCTTGGTTTCCAGGGAATTTCAGGAACATGCAGCAGGTGGCCGGCATACCGGGCCAGCACGAACAGGTAATCGCTGAGGCGGTTGAGATATTGCAGCACCAGCGGTTCCACGGTCATTTCGTGCTCCTGCATGCCTACGCAGAGCCTTTCCGCCCTGCGGCATACGCAGCGGGCAATATGGCAGTTCGATACGGCCGGGTGGCCGCCGGGGATAATAAAATGTTTCATCTCGGGGAGCTCCTCGTTCATCGCGTCTATCGCGTCTTCCAGCAGCTTCACGTCTTCCGCATGCAGGTCGGGGATGCTCATTTTTATGTTCTTCTCCGGGTCCGTGGCCAGTGATGCGCCGATGGTGAACAGGCGGTCCTGTATTTCTCCTATCCGGGCTTTCACAGCGGCGTCGGCCATATGGTCGTTCACCAGGCCCAGCCAGGAATTCAGCTCGTCTACAGTGCCGTAGGTCTCGATCCTGAGGTGGCTTTTGGACACTTTGGTACCGCCGATGAGGGAGGTTTTGCCTTTATCGCCCGTTTTGGTGTATATCTTAAAAGCCATGATCGCTGTTTTTGCGAAGTTAATCAAAAGAAAAAAGGCAGCCTTGTTGAAGCTGCCTCCGGATAATATGCTGTTCCCGGCTTAGTGGGCCAGGGATTTTACGGGATTCATCTTGTCAGACTCCACCACCCCGTCCCTCAGGCGGATGATGCGGTGGGCGTGGTCGGCAATGTCTTCTTCGTGCGTCACCAGCACCACGGTATTGCCTGAGTCGTGGATGCGGCCGAATATTTCCATGATCTCCACGGAAGTTTTGGTATCCAGGTTACCCGTGGGCTCATCCGCGAGAATGAGCGAGGGATCGTTCACCAGGGCGCGGGCAATGGCCACACGCTGGCACTGGCCCCCGGAAAGCTCGTTGGGCTTGTGTTTATAACGGTCGCCGAGGCCTACTCTTTCGAGCATATGCCGGGCCTTGTCTTCCCTTTCCTTTTTACCGATACCGGCGTAGATCAGCGGTACGGCCACATTTTCCAGGGCTGAGAGCCTGGGCATGAGGTTGAACTGCTGGAATACGAAGCCTATCTCCTGGTTGCGGATGCGGGCCAGCTCATTGTCTTCCATCCTGCTCACATCGTGGCCGCTCAGCACATAGCTGCCGCTGGTAGGCGTGTCGAGCGCCCCGAGGATGTTCATCAGGGTGCTTTTCCCGGAACCGGACGGGCCCATGAGGGCTACGTACTCGTTCTTCAGGATGTCCAGTGTAACGCCTTTCAGTACGGGCAGTTCGTTCTTGCCGATGAAATAGCTTTTACGGATGTCTTCGAGATGGATAACAGACTGGGCCATATTATTTCTTGATTACTTTAGGGACGCTGAAGTATTCTGCTGTATGGGCGGGGGCGTTCTGAAGCCCCTCTTCCCGGCTGATCGGGTGTTTCACCTCGTCCTTGCGGAACACATTCGCTTCGCGGGTCATATGCAGCATAGGTTTCACGTTAGTGGTATCCAGCTCTCCGAGCTTTTCCACAAAGGTGATCATCCTTTGCAGGTCGTGCCGGATCTCCTCCTGCTCTGCGGCATTGATATCCAGCCGTGACAGGGTTGCCAGCTGGCGGATCAGTGCGTCGTTCACTTCCATTGGTTTTAAATTAACGGTTTAAAGCTAATAAATTGTATTCATATAATCGATAAATGTGATCGATAGGCAAAAATAGGGATAAAAGGCGGGCATTCTGCTACTGAATAACATAGCACGATGTTAAAATTTATTAAATTGCGCCCCGATATGGTAAAGGAAAAAGAAATCGTTGTCAGCGGCATCCGCTCCACTGGTATTTTGCATTTAGGGAACTATTTTGGCGCCATCCGTAATTATATCCGGATGCAGGAAGAGTTTAACTGTTACTTCTTTGTGGCGGACTGGCATTCCCTTACCACTCACCCCGATCCGAAAGACCTGCGCGGCAACGTGTATCGCGTGCTGGCGGAAAACATTGCTTCAGGCCTTGATCCCGAGAAAGTAACGCTGTACGTGCAGAGCGATATCCCGGAGATCGCGGAGCTGTACCTGCTGCTGAACATGTTGGCTTACAAAGGGGAGCTGGAGAAAGTGCCGACCTTCAAGGATAAAGTGCGCCAGAACCCGGACAATGTGAATGCCGGCCTGCTTACTTACCCGGTGCTGATGACGGCAGACATACTGGTGCAGCGTGCCGTGAAAGTGCCCGTAGGCAAGGACCAGGAGCAGCATCTCGAAATGAGCCGCAATTTCGCGCAGCGTTTCAACAACCGCTACGGTTTCCTCTTCCCCGAACCTTTCCCTTTCAACTATGGCGATGATCTCGTACGCATCATGAGCCTGGACGGGAACGGGAAAATGAGCAAAAGTGAGAACGAGAATTCGACCCTTTACCTGAACGATACAGACGATGCGATCCGCAACAAGATCAAAAAGGCAAAAACGGACAGCGGCCCGCAGGCAGAGAATTCAGAGAAACCTGACTACATTAATAACCTGTTCACCCTCATGAAGCTGGTATCGGCCCCTGATACCGTGCAGTTCTTCGAAGAAGCTTTTAACAAATGCAATATCCGATATGGGGATATGAAGAAACAACTGGGAGAGGATATGGTGGCGTTTATTGCCCCTATCCGTGAAAAAGCGGCAGGCATCCAGCAGGATCATGCCTACCTTCACCGCATTATGCGCGAAGGTGCGGAAAAGGCCCGCGCCACTGCTTCGCAGACGCTCTCCGAAGCCCGTAAATTAATGGGCATTAATTTCTATTGATTTTTTAACTTGTTGTATCATACACCCCCATGCATGGCAAAAAATAAGATCAAGCACATAGCGATAGCCGGCAACATCGGCGCCGGAAAAACTACTCTTACCGAAATGCTGGCCAAACATTACCGTTGGGTGCCGCAGTTCGAGGATGTAGAGCACAACCCTTACCTGAGCGACTTTTACGATGATATGCCGCGCTGGTCGTTTAACCTGCAGGTCTATTTCCTGCACAGCCGGCTGAAACAGCTGGTGGACATCCAGCATGGGAAAGACACCGTGATCCAGGACCGTACCATTTACGAGGACGCGCATATTTTCGCGCCCAACCTTTACGAGATGGGCCTGATGACCAAAAGGGATTTCGATAATTATTTCAACTTTTTCGAGACCCTGAAATCGATGGTAAAGCCGCCGGACCTGCTGATCTACCTGCAGGCTTCCGTTCCCACGCTGGTGGCGCAGATACAGAAGCGGGGGCGGGAATACGAAGAGAATATCCGGCTCGACTATCTCAAACGGCTGAACGAATTTTACAACGCCTGGATCGAGAAGTACAAGGACGGGCCTTTACTGATCATTGACGTGGACAAGAATAAATTCCCCGACAAGGAAGAAGATCTGGGAGAAATTATCTCCCGTGTAGATTCAGAACTGTACGGCTTATTCTGATCTTTATAATGAATTGTATCTCCGGGATCTCCGAATTCCGGAGATATTTTTTTTGCTGCATATCGTACTCCCCTTTATTTTTACGGCATTGTTTGTTTAACCAGGAATAATATGATAGTCATTGTTTGTCAGCTTTGCCTGCAGCTGTTAGCCGTGCAGGCTCCGCGCATCCCGGCAGGCGGGAATTTTTCAGAAGTATTCAGTGTTTTTCAGAACCCGGCGCGATTGGCGTCGCTGGAGCATTTTACTGCGGGCGCTTATACCGAGCGGCGTTTTATGCTGCGGGAGCTGAGCGTGCAGGCGCTGGCGCTGGGGATGCCCCTGGCGGGCGGGGTGATAGGCGTAAAGTTGTGGCAGCTGGGTTTCCAGCTTTACCGGGAGCAATTGTTCGGCTTGGGATATTCATTGCCGTTGGGAAAGAAGCTAAAGGCAGCAGCAGGATTGAATTACAGGCCCGGCGGCGCAGGCGGGGAGCTGGGAGTGGACTGGCAGCTGACCCCGGAGTTCAGCATGGGAATGCACCTGTATCACCCTGGTGGCGACGATGCTGCGGGAATGGTAACGTTAGGGTACAGAAGCTCGGAGCAGCTGCGGCTGGAAGCGGTGATGCGCAAGGATGTGGCCATGCCGCTGTCTGTACGGGTACAGTGCGCCTATTCGCCGCTGAAACGGTTCATGGTGCTGGGAGGCTGGGCAACGCAGCCGGTATACCAGTTTGCCGGTATCGGCTATGGAAGCGGGCGCTGGAAGATCGGGGTGACGGGGAGTTTTCATCACACGCTGGGCATCACACCAGGTATCTCATTGGTATGGGGAAAGGAATAAAGAAGGTTTTTTCCACCGGCTGGTTTCCTGCGAAGTATTATGTGAAAAAGGTCTTATTGTTCGCATGGTTGTTTGCATGGAAGTGCTGGCGCCATGAGAGTTATGGCGGGAGAGCTTCCCGGAAATGCCTGAAAAGAGTTTTATCGTTCTCATGGAAGTTTTTGTTCGCATGCAACTGGTGGGGCCAGGATAGTTGTGGCAGTGGAACTTCCGGGAAATTCTGCATGGAGAGGCTTTTATCTTTCACGAGGAGATTCTGGTATCGTGATAGCCGAAGGACAAATATCCGCGGGTTATCCCGCCGCGAATGGGTTTCATCGTTTGCGA